>NZ_KZ672805.1:0-562 GCF_001811085.1 Streptococcus sp. HMSC062B01 | reverse complement strand
AGACTGTCAACGGTTCAGATGTTAAGTTTGTAGGGACATGGGAATTTACAGCAAGCCCAGCTCCAACAGTTACTCATAAAGCAGTTCACGAGTTTGTGAGTGGAACTCCAGGAAAAGAACTTCCACAAGAAGTAAAAGCCTTGCTTCCAGTAGATCAAACAGACTTGAAAGACGGAAGTCAAGTGACTCCAACTCAACCAAGTAAAACGGAAGTTAAGACAGCAGAAGGTACTTGGAGTTTCAAAGCATACGATAAGACTTCAGAGACTGTCAACGGTTCAGATGTTAAGTTTGTAGGTACATGGGAGTTTACAGCAAGCCCAGTTCCAACAGTGACTCATAAGGCGGTTCACGAGTTTGTCAGCGGAACTCCAGGTAAAGAACTTCCACAAGAAGTTAAAGTCTTGCTTCCAGCAGACCAAACAAACTTGAAAGATGGCAGCCAAGCAACGCCAACGCAACCAAGTCAAACAGAGGTTAAGACAGCAGAAGGTACATGGAGCTTCAAGTCCTATGACAAGACTTCAGAGACTGTCAACGGTTCAGATGTTAAGTTTGTAGG
>NZ_KZ672804.1:0-79713 GCF_001811085.1 Streptococcus sp. HMSC062B01 | reverse complement strand
TTCCAGGTCAAGGAACTTACACGATTGCACCAGATGGAACTGTAACCTTCACTCCAGATAAGCAGTTTGTAGGCAAACCAGATCCAATCACCGTGAAACGTGTGGATAAGAATGGCACTTCAGTCACTGCAACTTACAGTCCAGAATTCACTAAGGTCACTCCTACAGGAACTGGTGCAACCAGCACAGGTCCTCAAGGACTTCCGCAAACTGGTACTCCAACCTTCCAAGGTGGCGATCCACTGGTTCCAATTGATGAAACAGTTGAACCAACCTTCGAAGATGGAAGTAAAGAGAAGACCATTCCAGGTCAAGGAACTTACACCATTGCGCCAGATGGAACAGTAACCTTCACACCAGACAAGCAGTTCGTTGGTAAACCAGATCCAATCACCGTGAAACGTGTGGATAAGAATGGCACTTCAGTCACTGCAACTTACAGTCCAGAATTCACTAAGGTCACTCCTACAGGAACTGGTGCAACTAGCACAGGTCCTCAAGGACTCCCTCAAACTGGTACTCCAACCTTCCAAGGTGGCGATCCACTGGTTCCAATTGATGAAACAGTTGAACCAACCTTCGAAGATGGAAGCAAAGAGAAGACCATTCCAGGTCAAGGAACCTACACGATTGCACCAGATGGTACAGTAACCTTCACTCCAGACAAGCAGTTTGTAGGGAAACCAGATCCAATCACCGTGAAACGTGTGGATAAGAATGGCACTCCAGTGACTGCGACTTACAGTCCAGAATTTACGAAAGTAACACCAATTGGTAAGGATGCTTCCTCTGAAAATATTAAGGGACTTGTACAAACAGGTACTCCAACCTTCCAAGGTGGCGATCCACGGGTTCCAATTGATGAAACTGTAGCACCAACCTTTGAAGATGGCTCAACTGAAAAAGTGATTCCAGGTCAAGGAACCTACACGATTGCACCAGATGGTACAGTAACCTTCACTCCAGAAGCTGATTTTGTAGGAAAAGGAACCGGCGTAACAATTGTTCGTAAGGATAAGAACGGTACCTCAGTTACTGCAAGCTATCGTCCAACAGTTGTAGATCCGTCTACTGGACAGGATACAACCTCTACAGGAGCTAAAGGCCAAACGCAAGTGGCAACCCCAGCGTTTGAAGGACATATCGATAGTACAGTTCCACCAACCTTTGAGGACGGCAGCACGACACTGATTGTTCCAGGAGAAGGAAGCTATACAATTGATAAAGATGGTAAGATTACCTTTACTCCAGAACCAGACTTTGTTGGTACAGCCAAAGGAGTGGTTGTAAAACGTTTGGATATTTATGGCAACGTTGTTACAGCGCAGTATACACCAACGGTCATCGGCCAAACACGAGTAGAAGATGTAACCTCAGATGGACTCAAGGGTCAAACACAGACTGGTAAACCAATCTTTGAAGGTGATGTAGACTTAACAGTAGCACCAACCTTTGAGGACGGCTCAACTGAAAAAGTTGTTCCAGGAGAAGGCACTTATACCATCTCGCCAGACGGTGTTGTAACTTTTGTTCCAGAGCCAAACTTTGTTGGTACAGCTAAAGGAGTCGTTGTAATCCGTAAGGATCGCAATGGTCAAACAATTTCTGCAAGCTACACACCGAGAGTGACAGAAATTCCGGTCGTTCCAAACAGACCAAGTACTCCAGAACAGCCAAAGGTTCCAGTAATTCCAGCTGAACCTGCGGTAGCAGTTCAAACACCAGAAGCTGAAGAGAGAGTAGAACCTGTTTATGTCGATCCAAAAGATGAAAAAGCGGTTCTTCCAAGAACAGGAAGTCAGACAAGTGATCAGACTGCTTCAGGCATCTTAGCAGCCATTGCCAGCTTAACATTCTTTGGTTTAGCAAATCGGAAGAAGAAATCTGAAGAAGATTAAGAGAGAGATTACTGTCTTTCCATTCGACAGATTGAGTTAAGTTTAAAAGCGATTCGGATATTCCGAATCGCTTTTTTGGTTATTGAATTTTCATACTCTTGATTTTCTCTGCGTCAGGTGTCACCCGCAGGGTTTTCTGACCAGTGTAGGTCACAAATCCTGGCTTGCCACCAGTGGGCTTATTTAGCTTTTTAATCTCAATCATGTCTACTTGGACAAGATTGGAGAGTCTGGCCTTGGAGAAGTAAGCAGCTAGCTCGGCAGCGTCAGTCTTGACCTCATCGCTGGGCTGAAGATTGCCTGTGATGACCACATGACTACCTGGAATATCCTTGGCGTGAAACCAAAGCTCGTCCTTCTTGGCCATCTTAAACGTAAGCTCATCATTTTGTAGATTGTTGCGGCCAACCAGGATAATAGTTTGGCCATCTGTTGCCAAATATTTCTCTGGTTTCTGCCTTTTATGGATCTTCTCTCTCTGGCGCCGGCGGATAAAGCCAGTCTGGATTAGTTCCTCCCGAATTTCTGCGATTTCAGTCATGCTGGCCTGAGCAAGGGCTGTTTCCACGCTCTCTAGGTAGAGAATCGTAGTCCGCGTCTCCTCAATCAAGCTAGTCAGGTGTTTGACGGCTTCTTTGAGCTTCTGGTAACGTTTGAAATAGCGCTGGGCATTTTGATTGGGGGTCAGGGCCTTGTCAAGTGTGATGAGGATCTTTTCACCTGTGTAGTAATTGTCCAGCTCCACCTGATTTTGGTCGTTAGGTACCTGATGGAGAAAGGTGGTCAAAAGCTCCCCTTTTTGGCGGAATTCTTCTGCATTCTCCGTTGCTAGGAGCTCTTCCTCTTGCTTGCCCAACTTTTTCCGGTTCTTTTCCAACTCATTTTCTACTCGGCGGATGAGTTCGCTGGCCTGTTGGTTAACTCGATCTCGCTCAGCCTTGTCCTTATAGAAAGTGTCCAAAAGCTCGGATAGTGTGGACATTTGGGTCTTGCTGTCGGAAAATAGCAGAGCAGAGAAGGATTTTTCGGTCAGACTAGGCTGGGTCGGACTGGCAAAAAATGCTCGGAAAGTTTTGAGCTTATCAGCTGTAAGACGACCACTGAGCTCAGTAGCCGTATCCCGACCCAATCCCTGAAAAATTTGCTGTAGGCGTTTGGGCTCTATTTTCTCAGTCTGCAGGATTTGAAAGAGCTTTTCATCGCCAACAGTGAAAGGATTGAGACTGCATGTCTGAGGCGGTGCGACATAAGTTGAGCCAGGTAAAATCGTTCGATAGCTATTTTGCGAAAATCCGACATGTTTGATGGCTTCAATAATCTTACCGCTTGCCTTATCCAAGAGAATGATATTGCTATGTTTACCCATGATTTCGATGACTAGAGTCACAGCTACGCTATCACCGATTTCGTTCTTATTAGAAACACTGATTTCCAAAATCCTGTCATTCTCGACTTGCTGGATTGCTTCAATAACAGCGCCCTGCAGGTATTTGCGCATCACCATGATAAAGGTATTGGGAACAGCTGGATTTTCAAACGTGGTCTCTGTCAGCTGGACGCGCCCAAAGACCGAGTGGGCTGATAGGAGTAGCTTATGGCTTTTGCGATTACTACGAATTTGTAAAACCAGCTCCTGTTCAAAGGGTTGATTAATCTTCTGAATGCGACCGCCCAGCAATTCGAGGCTAAGCTCCTCAGTCATGTGGTGTAAAAAGAATCCGTCGAAAGACATGCTTATCTCCTTGAAAGTTACTATAGAAAATTATAACAAAAAACCAAGGTAAAAGCTCCCAATGAGATATCAAATTGTTCGAGTTTTAATTGGAAGTGGAATTGACAATCAAAATCCGAACATTTTACAAAAATTGTATAAAAAGCCTTGACATATTATTAGGAAAAACTTAAAATATAGGAAATTAGAAAAGTAGTAAATGATTTTGTTTTAAGCGAGCTTGTGGGTGGTGAAAACAAGTAGCAAGTCTTTACGAAATTGGGCTAATGATTAGAATTTCTTTTAGTTAATTACAGATAATCTAGAAGAACAAACAAATGAATTCGAAACAATAAGAATTCGGTTGGCACACCTTACAGTGCGACTTGTTGGTAGACAAGACAGAGATATGGGAGAATGCTATCTATTTTTCCATAATTGAGGTGGCACCGCGATTTACGCCCTCACACAGAATATCTGTGTGAGGTTTTTTGTTGGAAAAAAGAGAAGGAGAGTTGCCCATGTTTAAACGATGGCGTCCCTAGGGATTGAAATGTAAAAACTTAAAAATAGAAATGGAGAAAAAATATGAAGAATAAACGTTTACTCGCTGTTTTAGCAGTTTTAGTAGTCTTGGTTGGAGGATCTTTGATCTATTCCAGCTTGAATAAAGGTGGTGGGTCAAAGTCTACTACAGATAAGAAAACAGTCAAAGTCGGAGTCTTACAGTATGTTAGCCATCCTTCACTTGATTTAATCTATAAAGGGATTCAAGACGGATTAGCTGAAGAAGGTTACAAGGCCGATGATATTAAAATTGATTTTATGAATGCAGAAGGAGACCAAAGCAAGGTTGCTACCATGAGCAAGCAGCTGGTGTCCAATGACAATGATGTGCTGATTGGGATTGCAACTCCTTCAGCTCAAGGATTGGCTGCAGCTACTAAGGACAAGCCAATCGTTATGGGAGCTATCACTGATCCAGTCGGAGCTAATCTAGTAAAAAATCTTGAAAAACCAGGTGGCAATATCACTGGTGTCTCTGACCACAATCCAGCCAAACAACAGCTAGAGTTGATTAAAAAATTGACGCCAAATGTGAAAACTATCGGTGCCCTCTATTCTAGCAGTGAAGACAACTCTAAAACTCAGGTGGAAGAGTTCAAAAAATTGGCCGAAGAGGCAGGTTACAAGGTAGAGGAATACTCTGTTCCATCAACCAACGAAATTGCATCAACTATGAATGTTATGAGTGGCAAGGTTGACGCTATCTGGATTCCAATTGATAATACCATCGCATCAGCGTTTGCGACTGTAGTATCTAGCAATAAAGACGCTAAAAAACCTATCTACCCAAGTGCGACTGCTATGGTAGAAGAAGGTGGACTAGCATCAGTTGTTGTTGATCAACATGACCTTGGAGTTGCAACAGGAAAAATGGCAGCTAAAATCTTGAAAGGTGCAAAACCAGAAGAAACACCAGTTGAAATTTTTAACAAAGGTAAATCAGTCATCAATAAGAAGAATGCCAAAGAACTTGGAATTACTGTACCAGAAGATGCCCTCAAAGAAGCTGGACAAGTGATTGAATAAGGAAGGAGACTTAAAAACTCACGCCTTAATTTAGTGGCAAGTTTTAATACAAAGTTAGGATAGAATATGATTATTTCGATTATTTCACAAGGTCTTTTCTGGTCTATCTTGGGCCTAGGAATCTTTATGACCTTTAGGATTTTGAATTTTCCTGATATGACGACAGAAGGTAGCTTTCCTCTGGGAGGAGCTGTTGCTGTCACCTTGATTACAAAGGGAGTCAATCCACTATTGGCAACTTTGATTGCCATTCTGGCTGGATGTTTGGCTGGTTTTGCAACGGGCTTGCTTTATACCAAAGGTAAAATTCCGACTTTGCTATCTGGAATTTTGGTCATGACCTCTTGTCATTCCTTAATCCTTATGATTATGGGAAGAGCTAATCTGGGGCTACTAGGGGCAAAAAAAATTCAAGACTTTCTTCCTTTCTCAGAGGAAATGAATCAAATCTTTCTAGGCCTAATTTTTGTAGCTCTGGTAATTCTAGCTTTGCTTTTCTTTCTTGATACCAAGCTAGGCCAGGCCTACATTGCTACAGGGGACAATCCTGATATGGCTAGTAGCTTTGGCATCAATACTGGCCGAATGGAGCTGATGGGCTTGGTCTTGTCCAACGGAGTGATTGCCTTAGCTGGGGCTTTGATTGCCCAGCAGGAAGGTTATGCGGATGCATTAAGAGGGATTGGAGTCATTGTTATCGGTTTGGCCAGCTTAATTATTGGAGAGGTTCTCTTTAAGAGTCTTACTTTGGCTGAAAGACTGATGACGATTGTGGTAGGAGCGATTGCTTATCAATTTCTAATTTGGGCGGTTATCGCTTTAGGCTTTAATACCAGCTACCTACGTCTCTACAGTGCGGTGATTTTGGCTATCTGCCTTATGATTCCCACGCTTAAAAATAAATTTTTTAAAGGAGTCACATTAAGCAAATGACAGTCATTGTAGAATTAAAGAATGCCACAAAAGTTGTAAGTAATGGTTTAGATGAAGAAAAAGTTATTTTGAATGATGTTTCTTTGCAGATTCATGAGCATGACTTTATTACTATTTTGGGTGGAAATGGAGCCGGAAAATCAACCCTTTTTAACGTAATTGCTGGGACCTTACCTTTAACCAGTGGTAGTATCCATATCTTGGGTGAAGATGTGACTCATTACTCACCAGAAAAACGAGCAAAATACCTTTCTCGAGTCTTTCAAGATCCAAAGATGGGGACAGCGCCTCGTATGACTGTTGCTGAAAATCTCTTGATTGCAAAGTTTCGAGGAGAGAGAAGAGGTCTTTTTCCTCGCCGATTGAATCATTATAAAGAAGAATTCCAGGCGACTATTGATAAAATCGGCAATGGTCTGGAAAAGCATTTGGATACAGCAATTGAGTTCCTATCAGGTGGTCAAAGACAGGCCCTAAGTCTTTTAATGGCAACGCTCAAACGTCCTGAACTTTTGCTACTAGATGAGCATACAGCAGCTTTGGATCCCAAGACTAGCGTGGCTTTAATGGAGTTAACAGATGATTTTGTTCAAAAGGACCGTCTGACTGCTCTCATGATAACACATCATATGGAAGATGCACTTAAGTACGGCAATCGCTTGATTGTTATGAAGGATGGTCAGATTATTCAGGATCTCAAGCAAGAAGAAAAAGCTCAAATGACTATTTCAGATTATTATAGTTTATTTGAATAGAAACAAAGCTAATAAGGAGCTTTAAATGGCTGTCCTATTGGCTTTTTTTATTTCTTTGTTTTGCAAAAAAATATTATAAAAAAACAATGTAAACGCTTGCTTTTTCAAAGATAAAGGAGTACACTAATAATAGATAGAGATAGGTGGGAAATTAAGGATTTTGATATTCTTCTTTCCTTCTTTAAACGTTTCGTTCCTTTGATAAGGGATGCATGGCTTAGCAAATAGAAAGGACTGATTCCAATGGGTTTCAGAAATTCAAATCTGTTTTAAGTTATCTATATTTTAGCTTATGTCCTTGTTTACTGATTTGTTGTTCGTCTTAGTTGGAGGTATTGTTAAAAAATATCTGAACCGAATTATCTCTTGTGACGATTGTAGATTGTTGCTATGGAAAATAAGAGTTTAAAATGAGAAAAAAACTTCAGAGAGCGACAATGAAGAGAGAAGCTTTTCAATGGTTTTCGGACTTCGAATAATACAATCGTCATTGCTTTTGTACGATAAAATATATTTTCTTATTAGATCGATATAAAAGAAAATCATTCTTTAGGGCTATAAAAGATTGAATCAATCATCAAGTAAATTGTTTGTCTGTAGCTTTTAGCTACTCAAGTTGCTTCGTTAGTAATCAGTAAACAAGACGCACTCCTGGCTATTCCGTTTTAAATGGACGCCAGGAGCTTTTTATTTTTGTTGCCAAAATAGGGTAAATTTGCTAGAATATTAAGTAACTGAATAGCAATCCGCAAGACCAGTAACCTAGGGGAAGTTTAACAGGGAAGGGAGCCATCGACTGAAAGCTCTCTAGATGAAAGCTAGGCGAATTCACTTGCTCTGGGATTGATAAGTAAGGTCTGGCTTGCCAGATAAAAAACGGATGGTACCGCGTGTCAACGCTCCGCTTATGGAGATTGGTGCGCTTTTTATTTTGGAGGGAAAATGACGAAAACGATTGAAGAACAACTAAAAAGCCTGCGTGAAGAGACTTTAGCTTCTCTCAAGCAGCTCAAGGCGGAGAATCAAAAGGAACTGCAGGACTTGCGTGTAGCTGTCTTGGGCAAAAAAGGTTCGCTGACTGAAGTCCTGAAAGGGATGAAGGATATTTCAGCTGAAATGCGGCCGATTATCGGGAAGCACGTCAATGAAGCGCGTGATATTCTGACAGCAGCCTTTGAAAAGACTGCACAAGAGATGGAAGAGCAATTAGTCGCTCTGAAACTAGCTGAGGAATCCTTGGATGTGACCCTGCCAGGCCGTCAAATTCCGATAGGGAGCCGACATATTCTCAGCCAGACTAGTGAAGAAATTGAAGATATTTTCATCGGGATGGGCTATCAGGTCGTGGACGGCTTTGAAGTGGAGAAGGACTATTACAACTTTGAGCGGATGAATCTGCCTAAGGACCACCCAGCACGGGATATGCAGGACACTTTCTACATTACAGAGGAAATCTTACTCAGAACTCATACGAGTCCGGTACAGGCGCGAGCTATGGATGCCCATGACTTTTCTAAAGGACCGCTCAAGATGATTTCACCAGGGCGTGTCTTCCGTCGGGATACCGATGATGCGACTCACTCCCACCAGTTCCATCAGATTGAAGGCTTGGTAGTTGGGGAAAATATTTCCATGGCCAACCTGCAAGGAACACTGCAGCTGATTGTACAGAAGATGTTTGGTGAAGACCGCAGTATCCGTCTGCGTCCGTCATACTTCCCATTCACAGAGCCGTCTGTTGAAGTGGATGTTTCCTGCTTCAAGTGTGGCGGTGCTGGCTGTAATGTCTGCAAGAAGACCGGCTGGATTGAGATTATGGGAGCTGGTATGGTACATCCGCGCGTGTTGGAAATGAGTGGCATTGATGCGGAGAAATACTCTGGATTTGCCTTTGGTCTTGGTCAAGAGCGGGTAGCTATGCTCCGCTACGGTATCAACGATATTCGTGGCTTCTACCAAGGAGATATTCGTTTTTCTCAGCAGTTTAAGTAGAAATCTGTATTCATAGATGCAGCTTTTCTGAGAAAGGAGTGCAGTATGCTAGTCAGAGTCAAAAAAGAAGAAGTGAGCCTCCTGCGGGAGTTGGAGGTCGCGACCTATCAAGAAACCTTTGGTCCATTTATCAAGGAGGCTGATATGGCTCATTATTTTGACAATGAGCTGTCGCTTGCAACTATCGAAAAGGAACTGTCAGATCCTGAGTCAGAGACCTATTTTGTTGTCAAAGATGATAAAATTGCTGGTTTTCTCAAGTTTAACTGGGGCCAGGCTCAAACGGAGCAAGAACTGCCACAAGCCTTTGAGGTTCAGCGAATCTATGTCTTAAAAGCCTATCATGGTCAAGGCTTTGGCAAGGAGATGTTTGAATTTGCCTTGGAAGAAGCCGAGAAACGAGGCTTTGACTGGGTCTGGCTGGGCGTCTGGGAAAAGAATTTTAGAGCTCAAGATTTTTACTTTAAATACGGCTTTGAAAAATTCAGCCAGCACGACTATATCACTGGCAAGACAGTAGACACAGACTGGCTGCTACGCAAGAAATTAAAATAAAAAAGAAAATTTAAAGAGAGGAAATGATACGACCTAAAAGCTTTAAATTTAGATGATTTGTCTCTGAAATCAGGCTTTCAGACAAGTCCCCAACATTTGGTCGATCAAGTTCTTCAGCGATAGAATAGAGAAAGGAATTGAACCCGGGCTAAAAACTCGGAAAAAAGATAGATTTGCAATCATTCATCGAATGTTTAGCAAATCTCCTATTTTTCAGTCGTTTTTGACGCCCATGGTATCCTTTTTAGTAATGGCACAGCATAAGTGCAGAAAATTTAAAGAGAGGAAATGAATACGACCTAAAAGCTAGAAATTTAGATGATTTGTTTCTGAAATCAGGATTTCAGACAAATCCCTAAAATTTGGTCGCTTTTACCAATTGCCAAGGCAATTGGCCGGTCTTAATATCTTAAATATGCTAGTAAGTTATAAGTGGTTAAAAGAGTTAGTAGACATTGATGTGGTGAGCGCTGAGCTGGCTGAGAAAATGTCAACGACAGGAATTGAAGTGGAAGGTGTGACATCACCAGCCACTGGCCTGTCGAAAATTGTTGTTGGTAAGGTGGTATCGTGTGAAGATGTTCCAGATACCCACTTGCATGTATGCCAAGTTGATGTCGGAGAAGAGGAGAATCGTCAGATTGTCTGTGGTGCTCCGAATGTTCGCGCAGGCATCAAGGTCATGGTGGCTTTGCCAGGTGCTCGCATTGCTGACAATTATAAGATTAAAAAAGGAAAAATCCGTGGCTTGGAGTCACTGGGCATGATCTGCTCTCTGGGTGAGCTGGGTATTTCTGATTCTGTCGTGCCAAAGGAATTTGCGGATGGCATTCAAATCCTGCCTGAAGAAGCAGTGCCGGGTGAGGAAGTCTTCTCTTATCTGGACTTGGACGATGAGATTATCGAACTTTCCATCACACCAAACCGGGCTGATGCTCTGTCTATGCGTGGGGTGGCTCATGAAGTGGCTGCCATCTATGACAAGTTAGTACAGTTCAAAGATTTCCCGCTAGTTGAAAATGAAAAGCAGGCAGCTGACAGTCTATCAGTGGCTCTTGAAACTGACAAAGCCCCTTACTATGCGGCTCGTATCTTGGAAAATGTCACTATTGCCCCAAGTCCTCAGTGGCTGCAAAATCTCCTCATGAACGAAGGTATCCGTCCGATTAACAATGTAGTGGACGTGACCAACTACATCCTGCTCTACTTTGGTCAGCCTATGCATGCCTTTGATTTGGATACGTTTGAGGGTGACCAGATTGTCGTGCGGGAAGCGCGTGCTGGTGAAAAACTTGTGACACTGGATGGCGAAGAGCGCGAGCTGGAAGTTAGCGACCTAGTCATTACTGTCGCAGATAAGCCAGTGGCTCTGGCTGGTGTTATGGGCGGAGCAGCGACTGAAATTTCCGGTAAGTCCACTCGTGTTGTTCTGGAAGCAGCTGTCTTTGATGGTAAATCAATTCGCAAGACCAGCGGTCGCCTTAACCTGCGCTCGGAATCATCTTCCCGCTTTGAAAAAGGTATCAATCTAGCAACTGTCAATGAAGCTTTGGACGCAGCAGCAAGCATGATTGCCGACTTGGCAGGAGCGACTGTTCAGGCTGGTATCGTATCCGCTGGTAGCTTAGACACTAGTGATGTAGAAGTGGCGTCTAGTCTCGAGGATGTCAACCGTGTGCTAGGAACGGACTTGCTTTATACAGATATCGAGGATGTCTTCCGTAGACTTGGCTTTGGCCTATCAGGAAATGCTGAACAGTTCACTGTCAGCGTGCCTCGCCGTCGCTGGGATATTTCAATTGAAGCGGACCTCTATGAAGAAATTGCCCGTATTTACGGCTATGATAAATTGCCAGCTAGCCTGCCAAAAGATGACGGGACTGCTGGTGAATTGACTGCAACGCAGCAACTGCGCCGTCAAGTGCGGACTTTAGCAGAGGGAGCTGGACTGACAGAAATCATTACCTATGCTTTGACAACGCCAGAAAAGGCGGTTGAGTTCACTCTCAATCCTAGCAACTTGACTGAGCTTATGTGGCCAATGACAGTGGAGCGCTCTGTTCTTCGTCAGAACATGGTTTCTGGGATTTTGGACTCTCTAGCCTACAATGTGGCTCGTAAGAATAAGAACCTAGCCCTCTATGAGATTGGGAAGGTCTTTGAGCAGACTGGCAATCCTAAGGAAGACCTGCCAAATGAAATCAATAGCTTTGCCTTTGCTTTGACAGGTCTGGTTAATGAAAAAGACTTCCAGACTAAACCGGTAGCAGTTGATTTCTTCTATGCTAAGGGTGTAGTGGAAGCACTCTTTGCTAAGTTGGGCTTGACAGCTGAATACGTGGCTAGCAACCAGATTAAGAGCCTGCATCCTGGTCGGACTGCTTTAATCTCTATCAATGGCCAGCCTGTCGGCTTTGTCGGCCAAGTCCATCCTGCGACAGCCAAGGCTTACGATATTCCTGAAACCTATGTTGCTGAGCTCAACCTGTCTGCCATCGAAGAGCAGCTCCAGCCAGCACAGCCATTTACAGAAATCACTAAATTCCCAGCTGTCAGCCGTGATGTGGCCCTCTTGCTCAAGGCTGAAATCACTCACCAAGAGGTCCTTGATGCAATCCAAGACGCTGGTGTTAAGCGCTTGACAGATATTAAGCTCTTTGATATCTTCTCTGGTGACAAGCTGGGTGTCGGCCTCAAATCCATGGCCTACAGCCTGACTTTCCAAAATCCAGAATCTAGCCTGACTGACGAAGAAGTAGCTAAATACATGGAAAAAATCGAAAAATCCCTGACCGAAAAACTCGGCGCAGAGGTGCGTTAGAAGAGTCGACTAAAGCAGTCTTTACAGGCTGTTTTTTTAAATCGCTAAAAGAAGCTTTATAAAAGGCTTGATTTATGATATTCTAGTCATATTAAAATTTATTAAAGAGGTGTCTGATGCAGTATAAGAGAAGTTATGCAGGTGAAATTGTTGGTATTATCTTGATTACTATTTTTGCAATCTTTGCTGTATGGTCAAACTCGTCTTCTACCTTTAGTGCAAGTAACTCTAAAGATCCTGAAGTGAGTTTTGACGCCAAGATGGATGAATACAAACTAGAAGAAAGACCGATAACCATCCGAGATGCAGAACTAATGTTTGGTTCAGAAGATGGTCCCAAAGATGAGACTCCAGAGAAAAAAGAAGCCAGGCTCCAAAGCATTGTAGATACTTATAATAATCAATTAAAGAAAGAACAGGATAAGATAAAAAGGGAAAAAGAAGAGGAAAAGAAAAGAGATAACGATTTTGCTACAACTGTCTTGATTGGTTCAGCAGTTGGGGTTTCTTTATTGTTGATTTCTATTTTTATAAAGTCTAAACAACCTCCAGCAATGACAATTTCAGAAGGAAAACTGGATATTAAATCTTCGATTTTCCAAGATATGAATGAACTTGATCTGGACAATGTCAAGAAGATTGAATATAAAATCAAAACCTATAGTTCTGATGATATGCAGAAAACAAATCGTATGCTTTACTTTTATGATCAGAATGGTTCTTCTCTAGACTCGATTGACTTAAATAATTTGTCTGGTGCTGATTTTAATGATATTTACAAGGAAATTAGTCGTCAGGCACCTCATATCGAATGGATTTTTCCAGAATAAAAGAAAGACTAGCAAATCATCCTTTTTTTCCAATCATGTTGAGTTTTGTGGTTGGGATTCTATTTTGAAAATCGGAGAATTAGGATGCGACTAATGATTCGAATGAGGCTGAAAGAATTCAAAATGAAAAATCGGTAGGAAAAGTAAGTATGAAAGATTTAAACCAAATGTCTCTGTGTCAGACTCTTTGGGCAAGAAATAAATATCTAGTCCTCAGTCATTCCAGTAAGATCTATCTGGAAATCCGCCAATATCTAAAAAGTGAATCGGTAGAAGTAGCTCATGTTCAAGCCTTGATTGAACAAGCTGTTTCCCTACCAGAAAATCGAGGTCAGGTCTGCAATGCCTTTCAGCATATCTGGGGCTATTTTAAGAAGAAAGCCAGCCCAGCTGAAAAAGATAATTTTATGCTACTCTTGCTTCGTTACCAATCCAGTCAGGCTGAGCAGAAAGATTTGGTTACAGCAGTTAAAGACCTGCTCCTTAAGTACCCCAACCCATATTTGCAAAAATCGACTCTCTTATTTCAGAATAAGGAATGATGCCTTGCTATCAATGAGACATCACATACCTGTTCTGCTATATGATAAGAATAACAATAATCTATATCCCCAGTCAAATTAGACTGGGGATTTTTCTAATGTTTAAAAGAAAAGATCTAGATCTGATTGATTGCATCAGCAATATAGAATTCTTGACAGAAAATAAATATCTTTCTCTTGACAAACAAAACAGACAAGTGTAGAATATAAGTATAAACTACAAATGTAGAAAAGGAGGAATTGATATGTCTATTCCGAAGAAAACAATTTTGGCAATTGTATCTCTTACAGCAGCTGTCCTCTTAACAGCTTGCTCAGGAAATAACAACCAAGGGACTAATGCTAACTCTCAATCCCAAGATGTAAAAAGTCAAAGTTCTCAGTCAGCAACTAGTTCTAATACAGAATCTTCTTCTAGTCAAGCAAACTCTTCTAAGCCAACCCAAACTTCCAATCTAGATGGTAGTTATAAGGCGACTGACCATGATGGAGATCAACATCTTCTTCAGATTAATGGAGCCTCTGGGACATGGACTGAGACAGAGGTAGATGGAAGTAAGGAAATCAAGCAAGTTCAGGTTGATACAGCTAATCAGCGTTTGATTGTTGGTGACGATGTTAAAACTTATCAACAAAATGGCAATCAGTTAACTGTCAGCGAACTGGATCACGATCCAGATACTCTAAACTTTACGAAACAGTAAGTTAGACAACAATCTGAAGTATACAAAAACGAATCGCAGGAAAATTCCAAAGTGACATCAAAACAGTAGTTACAACCTATTGGAATTGTCGAAAAATAGGACTGAGGTAGACAACTGTTAAACTTGAAGATCTTGCTATTGATTCATTTACTCATGGGTAAGAGCAAGACCATTAAGTCCATGATTGTCTTTGATTAAGTCTAGATGAAAACAGCCTTGCTGCGGTCTCTTTAAGATGGCAGTAGGCTGTTTTTGCATGGATTGGTAGTTCTTTTCAGGAAAGGAAATTCATTCTTTATGCTCTCTGCACCAAGCTATCCACCTTGACCATTCGGCAGCTAGATGGAACTGGTGTTCTTTGACAAGGCTGTCTGGACAAAGGCTGGGGAATTCGACGCAGAATCGGGCTTCTAGGCCTTTTTCTGTGTCGCGAAATTGATGGCGAATTCCACCGATATTGCAACCATTCGCTAGACTGGCGGTACCGACAGTTTGGAAGGGATAAGACGCATCACGAGGCTCCTCTATTTCAGCTTCACCACCAAGGTCAAGGAAAAACTGTGTCGGCAGGGGGCTGTTTCCTGCAGTTTCAATGACTTCCAGTTTGCTGCCGTACGGCTGCAAGGCATAATGGTCTGGACAGGCACCAAGATTGACTCGTTTATGAACATTTGTCTTTTCTAACATCAACTTTTCTAGCATTATACTGAAAGAAGCGGCAGTCAGTCCACTTGCAAAAATCGTTACAACAGCTCTTTTTCGTGGTTTCTTGGACCATTTGGCCGCCCATTTCATCAAACATTGGCTCCATTTGAGTTTGGTTCCGATTTGCTGGATTAGCTCTTCGTATGTCAGCTTCATTTTTTCTTCCAGTAGGGCTTGGTCTAAAATCTCCGTGTTGTCAGTATTAGGCAGCTGTAGATTAAGCATCTTAGCTGCTTTAAGGATTCTATGCTTCCGCCATTGCTCGATTCTTTCTTGACTGACTTCTTTTTGATTGATCATAATCTTCATCTTTTAATCCTCTTGTTCTTGTCTTCTGCTTATATTTATTATATAGTGGGAGCTGGATGGTATACAAGCATCAATTTTAGAGAGACTGTTGCATTTTGAGGTGAATGGCATGTATGAGAAAAAAAGAAGAGAGACAGAAAAGCGGATAGAGACTAGCTTGCTGCAGCTGATGAAAGAGCAGACTTTTGAGACAATCAGCATTCGCCAATTGATTGATTTGGCAGAGGTGAATCGCAGTACTTTTTATCGGCATTATCTGGACAAGTATGATCTGCTAGAGAAGATTGAAAACCGCTTGCTAGATGATTTACAGGCCTATTATCAAGAGGCTCTAGATTCTTCCTGCTTGTTCAAGTTAGAAAAGGAATTTAAAGTGGAAGACTATATCCATGATAAACAAAATCTTTTTCATTTTTTTGAGCCTTACTTGGAAGATTTGGCCATTCTTTTGGGGCCAAATGGCAGTTCAACTAGTTCGTGGCGCTTGCAGGAAGTTTTGAGAGAGATTTTCTCGCAGAGTATTTCCTTGGGTGATCCACTTTTAGAGGAGGTAGAAGCGGATTTACTGCTGAATCATCAGGCTGCTTCCTTTATGGGAACCTTGACTTACTGGTTGGCTCATCCTCATTATAAGTCTCAGCAAATGAGTGATTTTCATACTAAGGTGACTACTGTCGGTCTAGCAGGCTTTGTTAGAGAGCACATGCGGGGAGACTGATGGGATATTTTCTGTATCTTGTTTCTTTATGATATAATAGTTTGGAATCTTTCAAAGGAGGATGGCTTTGTTTTTAGCTTTTAAAGAGATTGTCTACAGTCGCGGACGTTACCGTATGGTTGTTGCTGTGGTTTTTCTCATCACCTATATGGTTTTCTTTTTATCTAGTCTCTCAGTTGGTCTGGCTCGGCTTAATCGCTTGGCAATAGATCAGTGGGGAGCGCAGTCAGTTGTTTTATCTGAGTATGCCAATAAGAATCTGGTTTCGTCGACTCTCAAGGAAGAAGAGTACAGCCGCCTGCTTCAAGGTGACTTAATAGCAGCTTTGGGACAGATGGCAGTAGTGGCCAATCATGAAGATGGGAAAGAAAAAATTAATGCCCAAGTCTTTGGTCTGTCATGGAATAGTTTTTTAGCTCCAAAACTGAGTGAGGGGAGATCAGCTGATAATGCTTATGAAATCATTGCTGACAAGCGCCTACAGCAAAAAGGCGTGAAAATGGGCGACCAGCTTCAGCTCAATGGAAGCGAACGCCTCTATCAGGTTGTTGGCTTCACAGAGGATAATAGCTTCTTTACGCAACCTGTGATTTTTATGACTCTAGATGATTTCAGGGAATTAAAGTACGGCTCTAGTCAGGTTAAGAATATCAGCGCACTTGTAGTAAAAGATGATCAGAAGATTGAAGAAGCTGGCCTGAGTCAACTCTCTATGAGGGAGTTGATAGAAAATATTCCAGGTTATCAGGCTCAGGTACTGACCTTTTCCTTCATGATTGGGGCCATGGTTCTGATTACATTTTTGGTATTGGGAATTTTCATGTACATCATTACCATACAAAAGACGCATCTTTATGGTATTATGCGTGCCCAAGGAATTGCCAGTAGAAAGATTATTGCTTCTATTTTCTGGCAGATTTTCATCCTGTCCACTCTGGGAATAAGTCTGGCTGTTTTGGCACTTTTGGGGACACAATTGGCCTTACCTGCCTCTGTGCCTTTTTACAGTGATTGGCGAGCTTATGGAGGACTGATTGCCTTGATTGTTCTCATGTCACTGGCTGGAGGACTCTTGTCCATTCGTAGGGTTCTAAAAATTGACCCTATCACAGCAATAGGAGGTGAGTAAATGCCAATCTTAGAATTAAAAGGGGTTACCAAAGAATACGGCCAGGGGCATACGCTGGTTCAAGCCCTGAAACCAACTGATTTCCAACTGGAAGCGGGGCAGTTTGTAGCTATTATTGGGCCGTCAGGCTCGGGGAAAACAACCTTTCTGACCTTGCTGGGGCATTTGCAAACTCCCTCAAAAGGACAGATTCTCTTGCATGGGAAAGATACCTCCCAGCTCAAGGAAAAGGAACGAGCAGCTCTGCGTTTCAATGATTTCGGCTTCATTTTGCAGGCCTCCAATCTCATTCCTTTTTTGAAAATCGAAGACCAGTTCCAGCTGATTGACCGCTTATCTAAAAAGGAAAGAACGGATCTAGACAGTCTGATTGAGCTACTAGATCTAAAAGGAACACTCAAGCAGTATCCGAAAGAATTGTCCGGCGGGGAAAGGCAGAGAGCTGCTATCGCTAGAGCGCTTTACAATAGCCCGGATATTATCTTGGCTGATGAGCCGACAGCTAGTTTGGATACGGAAAGGGCCAAGCGCGTGGTTCATTTGCTTAAAGAGGTTACTCAGAAATTCAATAAGAGCGTGGTCATGATTACCCATGATACTCGCCTGCTGGATGAGGTTGATAAGATTTATGAGATGCAAGACGGAGTGCTGACTCAAGTTCGATAAATCTTTAAAAAGTTTGTGAGATCTATTAAAACCATTTATAGGCAACCTGTTTTTCGTTGACAGGCTTGTCTTTTTTTTGAATAAAATAATCATAAATAGCAACCGTTTTGATGGGTAGCTTTTTGAATTTGTTGCACTGCAATATGAGAAATACTCATTAGAAATCTTGCAACGGAAATCATTAGTAAAGCAGTTTGTTTTGCTACTTAGATGAAGAAATGGGATTAATAAGGTTTAATAAAAAATATAGCTAGCCTTGACTAATCTTTGGAAGGCGAGATACTGCTGTTTTTATTATTCCAAAAATGCTAAAAAGGAAGATCGATGCGAAAGAAAGCTAAGCTTACACTATGTCTCTTATTCTTGGCAATGATTGCTCTTTCAGTTTTTCTCTATTTTTTTAAGCGCATTTACTGGAAATATGATGATCAGTGGATTATCGGTAAAAGAGAATGGGAGATAGTGGAGCGTTATGGTGAATTTGATTACGAAACGAAACCCGGCGCCCGAAAGGGATATTATATAGGAGAAGAAAAGAATGTTTTTGAAACTCATGGCAAAAAGTTGTATTATTTCATTCTTTTTGATAACGATTATAAAGCTAAAAAAGTCGTGATTGGAGGTCGGCCCGGAAAAGATTAAGTGGATTTTATAATCAGTATTGGAAGAGGTTACTTGTTTATCGCTCTCGAAAGTTTGCAGTGCATCTTAAAGCTTAGTTGAAATATCTAAGTTTTGAGATGTTTTTTTCTTCTACTAAGTCTTCCATATCAAAGCTATAAGTTCAGAAAAATCTCTAGGATAATGAATCTACTGAAACTTTTAAATATCTGGTAGATAGCAGGAGAGAAGCAAATCTGCTATAATGGTCTTATGATTATTTTACAAGCAAGCAAGATTGAGCGTTCTTTTGCAGGGGAGCTTCTTTTTGACAATATTAACCTGCAGGTAGATGAGGGTGATCGGATTGCCCTAGTCGGTAAAAATGGAGCTGGCAAGTCAACCCTTCTCAAGATTTTGGTGGGCGAGGAAGAGCCTACTTCTGGTCAGATCAATAAAAAACGAGACCTGTCCCTGTCCTATCTGGCTCAGGACAGCCGCTTTGAGTCGGAGAATACTATCTACGACGAGATGCTGCTGGCCTTTGATAGTCTGCGCCAGCAAGAGAAGCGCTTGCGGCAGATGGAGCTACAAATGGGAGAATTGTCAGGGGAAGAGCTGACTGCTCTCATGTCCCAGTACGACCAGCTGTCAGAGGACTTTCGCCAGAAAGGTGGTTTTACCTATGAGGCCGATATTCGAGCGATTCTGAATGGTTTTAAGTTTGACCAGTCCATGTGGCAGATGAAGATTTCTGAGCTGTCAGGCGGGCAGAATACCCGTCTGGCGCTGGCTAAGATGCTTTTGGAAAAGCCAGAGCTGCTGGTCCTGGACGAGCCGACCAATCACTTGGATATCGAGACCATTGCCTGGCTGGAGACTTACTTGATTAACTACAGCGGTGCCCTGATCATCGTCAGCCACGACCGCTATTTCCTAGACAAGGTTGCGACCATCACGCTGGATTTGACCAAGCATTCCTTGGATCGCTATGTGGGCAATTACTCTAGCTTTGTGGTCCAAAAGGAGCAGAAGCTGGCCACTGAAGCCAAGAACTATGAAAAGCAGCAGAAAGAAATCGCAGAGCTGGAGGACTTTGTCAATCGCAATCTAGTCCGGGCTTCCACAACCAAGCGGGCTCAGTCCCGTCGCAAGCAGCTGGAAAAGATGGAGCGTTTGGACAGGCCGGAGACCGGCAATCGCTCGGCTAATATGACCTTCAAATCCGATAAGGTTTCGGGCAATGTTGTTCTGACCTTGGAAGATGCGGCTATTGGCTACGGCGAGGAAGTCCTGTCGGAGCCGATTAACCTTGATATTCGCAAGTTCAATGCGGTAGCTATCGTCGGACCAAATGGGATTGGAAAGACGACCTTGATTAAATCACTAATCGGTCAAGTGCCCTTCATCAGAGGCAAGGAGCAGCTGGGGGCCAATGTGGAAGTGGGCTACTATGACCAGACCCAGAGCAAACTGACTCCCAGCAATACAGTTCTCGACGAGCTGTGGAATGACTTCAAGCTGACACCAGAGGTCGAGATTCGCAATCGCTTAGGTGCTTTCCTCTTCTCGGGAGACGATGTCAAGAAGTCTGTCGGCATGCTATCAGGTGGAGAGCGGGCGCGGCTGCTTCTAGCCAAGCTGTCTATGGAAAATAACAACTTCCTCATCCTTGACGAGCCGACCAACCACCTGGACATTGACAGCAAGGAAGTGCTGGAAAATGCCCTGATAGACTTTGACGGCACCCTGCTCTTTGTTAGCCACGACCGCTACTTTATCAACCGTGTGGCCACACAGATTATCGAGCTTTCTGAGACAGGCTCCACACTTTATCTTGGTGATTATGACTACTATCTGGAGAAAAAGGCAGAGCAGGAAGCCTTGCGTGAGGAGGCGGAGCAGGCCAGTCCTGACAAGCCATCACCTGCCAATGACTATCAGCTTCAAAAGGAAAACCAGAAAGAACAGCGCCGGCTAGCCCGCCGCCTAGAGCAATTGGAAGCGCAAATCGAGGACTTGGACAGTCAGATCAGTCAACTTCAGGAAGCCATGGAGGCCACTAATGACGCCGCTGAACTCATGGAGAGCCAGCAACAAATCTACCAGCTGACCGTTGCCCAAGAAGAAGCCCTGCTCGAATGGGAAGAACTGGCGGAGAAGGTGTAGTATTTTTAGGGGCAGTCAGTCCGCCCGCTTTGGAAGGAGCTACTGATGACGACAGAAAACGATTGGTTTATGCGGCAGATCAAGGGAGCGGCCAATATGCTTGGTTCGGCTCTGCGCCTAACAATCCAGCATTTAGATCTGGGGCAGTTTGAAGATGAGCAAGGCCGGCAACTTGATGGAGCTGATTATTTGCAAGAGCTGCTGGAAAGCGAGCATTTTGCAGAGGCTGCTGATTTCGTTCAGGCCCAGATGAAGCGCCTGCCTTTCCATCAATATGAGATACTGGCGGACCAGTTCTTGCTTTATCTGGCCAGTCTGGAAGCCCCAGCAAAAGACCGGAATGGCTTGGATGAAGCCTATTTACAGGATTTGGAAAAGCAAATGAAAGAATTTAAGTGGTAAACAAATGGAAAATTTAGGAAAAGTTTTTCGAGATTTTCGTTTAAATGGGCATTATTCTTTGAAGGAAGCGTCGGGTCAGGTTTGCTCGACTTCTCAGCTGTCTCGTTTTGAGCTGGGTGAGTCGGACATGACCCTCTCGAAATTTTTAGATCTCTTAGATAATATTCATGTGACCCTTGAAAATTTTATGGACAAGGCACGGAATTTCCAGCAGCATGAGCACGTGGCCATGATGGGTAAGATTATCCCTCTTTACTACTCAAATGACATCAAGGGTTTTCAAGACTTGCAAGTAGAGCAGTTGGAAAAGGCCAAGGCCAGCAGTGCGCCTCTTTACTATGAGCTGAATTGGATTTTGATGCAGGGCTTGATTTGTCAGCGAGACAACCAGTTTCGTATGAGGCAAGAGGATTTAGATAAGGTGGCCGATTATCTCTTTCAAGTGGAAGATTGGACCATGTACGAGCTGATCCTTTTTGGTAATCTCTATAGTTTTTATGATGTGGACTATGTCTACCGTCTGGGCAAGGAAGTTATGGAGCGGGAGGACTACTACAAAGAAATCGGTCGCCATAAGAGACTAGTCTTGATTCTAGCTCTCAATTGTTACCAGCACTGTTTGGAAAGTCGTTCTTTTGATAAAGCTAGTTATTTTGAGGCTTACGTAGAGAAAATCATTGGCAAGGGCATTAAACTCTATGAACGCAATGTGTTCCTCTATCTCAAGGGTTTTGCGGCTTATCAGAAGGGACAGAAGAAGCAGGGAATCAAGCAAATGCAGGAAGCCATGCACATATTTGAAGTGCTGAATTTACCTGAGCAAGTTGCCTATTATCAAGAGCATTTCGATAAGTTTGTAAAAGCATAATTTCCCAAATATGGGAAAAACAAAGAACCTCCCTCTATTTCTGATACAATAGTTTCAGAAATGGAAGGAGGTATTTTTATGAATCGACAGGCAGCACAGCTGATTACACGGGCTGCTATTAATAAAATTGGGAATATGCTTTATGATTATGGGAATAGCATTTGGCTTGCTTCTATGGGAGCTCTGGGACAGACAGTCTTGGGCATTTACCAGATATCAGAGCTAGTCACATCCATCTTATTCAATCCTTTTGGAGGAGCCATTGCGGACCGCTTTTCCAGACGTAAGGTGCTGATGGTAACAGATTTGATTTGTGCTGGTCTTTGTTTGCTGATTTCTTTTATCACTAATGACCAGCTCATGATTGGAGCGCTGATTTTTGCTAATGTGGTTCAGGCTATAGCCTTTGCTTTTTCTCGACCAGCTAATAAGTCTTATATTACCGAAATTGTGGACAAAGAAGACATCGTTGCTTACAATTCTCATCTGGAATTGGCCTTGCAAGTTATCAGTGTCTCAGCCCCAGTTTTATCTTTTATCGTGATGCAGTATGCGAATCTGCGCATGACCCTTCAGCTGGATGCCCTTAGCTTCTTTCTGGCTTTTGCCTTGGTTTACTTTCTGCCCAATCATGAGCCAAGCAAGCAGAAGTCTCCCATCAATCTTGGAAATATCCTGAGAGATATCAAGGAAGGTTTAGTTTATATCCGTCAGCAAAAAGAAATCTTTTTTCTGCTCTTGGTAGCTTCTGCAGTCAACTTTTTCTTTGCGGCTTTTAATTATCTATTGCCTTTTACCAATCAGCTCTACGGCAATACCGGCTCTTATGCGACCATTTTGAGTTTGGGAGCTGTAGGCTCAATCGTTGGAGCCATGCTAGCCAGCAAGGTTAAGGCCAGTATGGGTAACTTACTTGTAGCCCTGCTATTGACCGGTGTTGGAGTTGCAGTCATGGGCGTCTCTGCCTTGATACAGGTTCATCCCTATTTTTCTTATTCTGGTAATCTTATCTGTGAGCTTTTTATGACTGTGTTCAACATTCATTTCTTCAGCCAGGTTCAGACCAAGGTGGACAAGCAGTATCTAGGTCGCGTTTTCTCAACGATCTACACGCTGGCAATTCTTTTCATGCCTCCTGCGACTTTCCTAATGACTCTGCTACCAAGCGTCCACACTCTTTCCTTTCTACTGATTGGCCTAGGGGTGATTGGACTAGCTTTTCTTTCCTATATCTATCAAAAAAGAATACAAAAAACTAGGCTGGAATAAATTCCAACCTAGTTTTTTGAATGTGAGTTTTCAAGTACTTCCTTGGTCTTTTTAAGCTCTTTTTTCAGTGAGAAATTTTTTACCATGCTGATGAGAAAGGTTGTGATAGATCCTAGAAGTACTGAGATCAAAATCAATATAATCAAGGGAAGTTTGAAGCTAAATAGGATAAAGCTAACATTTACGCTCTGCATATTGGCCAAGGAAATACCAGCAACCAATAGAACGGTAATTAAAAGTAGGATATAATGTAGTTTTTCTTTCATAATATTTCTCCAATATATTTATTCAAATTCAGCCTTACTTTTTACATCTCCATATTCTTCCTGTTTTTCCAGTGCTAAGATGTCCTCATAAGCTGCCAAATTAAGATCTGAGCCATATTTCTTTTTCAGTGCTGTTGTTACCAGACGATAGGCCAAGTTTGCGTTGCGGGATAAGATGGGGCCATGGAAGTAAGAACCAAAGACATTTTTAAAATGAACGCCTTCGCAACCATCCTCTTGGTTGTTGCCATTTCCATAGACGACCTTTCCAAGAGGTTTTTCGTCGTCAGAGAGGAAGGTACGTCCTTGGTGATTTTCAAAACCATAGTAGGTCTCATTGAATTCTTCATTATGAATCTTAATATCACCAATATAGCGATTATTGGTCTGGTTGAGGGTGTAATGTCCCATGATACCTAATCCTTCGATCCGTCGACCGGATGCTTCGATATAGTATTTTCCCAAGAGTTGAAAACCACCGCAGATAGCTAACACTACGCCATTTTCGTTGATAAAATTTTCTAAGGCATCCTTTTTAGCTGGTAAGTCACGAGCTACGATCGTTTGTTCATAGTCTTGGCCACCACCAAAGAAGACGATGTCGTAGCTGTCCTTGTCAAAACCATCTTCCAGAGAGACAATATCCACTTGAACTCTAGCACCTAGCTTTTCTGCCACATATTTAAGCATGAGCACATTGCCATTATCTCCATAAGTATTCATGAGATCTCCATAGAGGTGGGCAATTTTAATATCGTAACCGAAATCCTGGTTATCAGGAGAAATTAGGGATGTATAAACCATTAGTTCATCTCCTTTCTGACCACTTGTCGTTCTGCCAGTAGCTCGCGGAATTCCAGCATAGCAGTATATGTTGCTAAGATGTAGGCATGATTGGTTTCTTGCTGTTCAATGGCCTTGAAAACTTCTTCTAAGTCTTTGACTTCGCTAATCTGATCTGCTGGATAACCCGTTACTCGCAGTCGACGAGCTATTTCGGAGTGACGGACACCACCTGCGATGACATGAGGAATATTCATCTCTAAAATTTTCTCAAAATCAGCATCCCAGATCCAGCTGGTATCAATGCCGTCCGCATAATTAGCATTGAGCAAGACAGATAAGCTAAAGTCAAAAGGTGCAAGCTCAATCATTTCTAAGGCTTGGGTAGCACCAACTGGATTTTTAATCAAAACCAAGGTACACTCTTTATCTCCGATTTTGAAGGTTTCCTGACGGCCAAAGACAGCTCGGCTCTTATCAAAGCCAGACTTGATTGTAGAAGGATCAACTCCAAAGAATTGAGCCACTGACACTGCAGCCAACGCATTGTAGATATTGTAGAGTCCGCCGATATTGATCTGATAGTCTTGTCCATCAATAGTAAAGGCAGAGCGGTTATGCTCAAGAGCATTGAGAGCAGTCAAGCTGTAGTCTAGTTTAGGACGTTTGAAGCCGCAGTCCTCACAGATATAAGCTCCCAGATTGGCATAGGTGTTGAGCTCGTACTTGAGGATATGCTCGCACTTGGGACAGAGGATGCCCTCTGTATTGTAGTGAGCCAGCTGGGCCTGGCTTTTTTCAGTATCAAATCCATAGTAGCGGACAGGATTCTTTAGGCTAACCGAGTTAAAGAGAGGACTGTCGCCATTCATCAATACAGTCGCTTCAGGCACTTTTGCAGCAGCATCCAGAATCATCTGGTAGGTCGTGTAGATCTCACCATAGCGGTCCATCTGGTCACGAAAAATATTGGTAAAGACGAAGAGGCTGGGCTTGATATAATCACAAA
Source organism: Streptococcus sp. HMSC062B01 (assembly GCF_001811085.1). NCBI lineage: Bacteria > Bacillati > Bacillota > Bacilli > Lactobacillales > Streptococcaceae > Streptococcus > Streptococcus sp. HMSC062B01. The sequence goes on along the minus strand of NZ_KZ672804.1, from coordinate 54,486 downwards.
TCCGAGATAGGCTGGCTTCATCTATTTCTAGGACAGCGATATTCTTGCCAGATTTGCCTTTTTTAGCGGTCAGGAAGGTTGTAGTAATTCCCGTAATCATATTGGCGCCACTGGTATTAGTAACAACTTCTCCGAATGCTTCCTTTAGAATGCCCACTGTCAAAGCTGTGGTTAGTGTCTTTCCGTTGGTTCCCGTAATAACCACGACTTCATAGTTATTAGCTAAGTTTTGTAAAATGTTTTTGTCAAAGGTTAAGGCAATTTTTCCAGGAAGAGTAGATCCACGTCCCATTTTGCTGAGGATAAAGTGGGAGGATTTACCTGCCAAGAGGCCTAAAAGTGTATTTATCTTCATAAGAATTATTTTATCATAAAAAGTAAATTTGATTACAGAAAAAAACACTGAAAAGTGATATAATAGAAAAGAACGTTTTCTTTGATAGGGTGAATTGATTATGAATTTTCAACAATTGTCTAATCTCCAGTACTGGTCCAGTTTGTTTGGCAGCCCCTGGAGTATTTTGATTAATATCATTGATATTGCCTTGGTAGCTTGGATCTTATATTTCTTTACTAAGGCTGTTGCAGGAACAAAAATTATGATTCTCCTGCGTGGAGTTTTTCTCTTTGTTTTAGGACAAATTATTGCAAATTTTTTAGGCCTAGCAACAATCTCTTGGCTGATTAATCAAGTTATTACTTATGGGGTCATTGCAGCAGTAGTAATTTTTACTCCAGAAATTCGAACAGGACTTGAACGCTTAGGTAGAGCAACTGATCTTTTTTCAGCAACTCCTATAAGCTCGGAAGAAAAGCTTATTCAAGCTTTTGTCAAAGCTGTTGAGTATATGAGTCCTCGTAAAATTGGGGCCTTGGTTGCGATTCAGGGTAGCAGAACCTTGCAAGAGTATATTTCGACTGGAATTCCCTTGGATGCGGATGTGTCAGGTGAATTACTGATTAATATCTTTATCCCAAATACTCCTTTGCACGATGGTGCAGTCATTATCAGAGATAATAAGATTGCTGTATCATGTGCTTATCTTCCTCTCACAGAAAATTCAAGGATTTCCAAGGAATTTGGTACTCGGCATCGGGCTGCAATCGGACTATCTGAGGTTTCTGATGCTTTTACATTTGTTGTATCGGAGGAAACTGGAGGTATTTCTATCACTCACAATGGTGTCTTCAAGCATGATTTATCTCTGCAGGAATTTGAAGAGGAGCTTCGTAAGGTTTTGGCTCCTGATCAACCTGTTAAAAAAGGTTGGCATCAGCGTATATTGGGAGGGCATAGAAAATGAAAAACTATAAAAATATCTGGTATATTCTCTCCTCTATCTTTTTTGCTCTGGTCTTATTTGTTTATGCAACCTCAAATAATTTCCAAAACAATGCCAATATTCGCTTAAATAAGTCTGAAACATACACTAATACAATTACAAATGTTCCAATTGACGTGAAATACGACAGCGATGAATATTTTATAAGTGGTTTCTCTTCTGAAGCAACAGTTAGTTTGACGGGATCGAATCGCTTGACCTTGGCCAGTGAAATGCAGGAAAGTACTCGGAAATTCAAAATAGTAGCTGATCTGACCAATGTTAAGACAGGTATCTCAGAGGTGAAACTAAGTATTAATAATCTACCTAGTGGCCTGACAGCAACAGTAAATCCTGATAAGATCACTGTAAAAGTAGGTAAGCGCGTGAGTAAGACATTTCCTGTACAGACAACTATCACAGAAAGTCAGGTTGCTCAAGGAGTTTCAATTTCAAGTGTCAACTTCGGTGATTCGAAGGTTACCGTCTTTACTGATGAGGACTACATGGAAAGAATTGACCATGTAGAAGCGGTCTTACCAGAGAGTGACGTCATTAGTGGTAATTATACAGGCGTTGCAACTTTGAGAGCTGTAGACAGTAATGGGACTGCAATACCAAGTGTCATTAGTCCTTATGAAACGACGGTGAAGATTACGACTAAGACGTCAGGTTCATCTTCGACAAGTACAAGCTCAACTTCTACGAGCTCTTCTAATCATTAATAAAACAGTTTATAACCTGAAAGGAATAATAGAATAATGGGAAAATATTTTGGAACCGATGGTGTTCGCGGAGAAGCAAATGTGGAATTGACGCCTGAATTGGCCTTTAAATTAGGTCGTTTTGGCGGTTATGTTCTGAGCCAGCACGAAAGTGAAGTGCCCAAGGTCTTCGTTGGACGTGATACACGGATTTCAGGAGAAATGTTAGAAAGCGCCTTGATAGCTGGTCTTTTATCAGTTGGTATTCATGTTTATAAACTTGGAGTTATTGCAACACCAGGTGTGGCTTACTTGGTTAAGTCAGAAAAAGCAAGCGCCGGAGTTATGATTTCTGCCAGCCACAATCCAGCACTGGATAATGGTATCAAGTTTTTTGGTGGTGACGGCTATAAATTGGATGATGATAGAGAACTAGAAATTGAAGCATTGCTTGATGCAACTGAAGATACTTTACCACGTCCAAGTGCTGAGGGACTAGGAACCCTTGTTGATTATCCAGAAGGACTACGCAAGTATCAACAATACCTAGTTTCAACTGGTTTAGAGCTAGAAGGTATGCATGTTGCTCTGGACACGGCTAATGGCGCCGCCTCAACAAGTGCTCGTCAGATTTTTGCTGATTTGGGCGCTCAATTGACTGTTATTGGAGAAAACCCAGATGGTCTCAATATTAACTTGAATGTTGGTTCGACTCATCCTGAAGCCTTGCAAGAGGTTGTGAGAGAATCGGGCGCTGCTATTGGTTTAGCTTTTGATGGAGATAGCGATCGTCTGATTGCTGTGGATGAGAATGGTGAGCTAGTTGATGGTGATAAGATTATGTACATCATCGGTAAGTATCTATCTGAAAAAGGCCAGTTAGCTCAAAATACTATTGTGACTACAGTTATGTCTAACCTTGGTTTCCATAAGGCATTAGATCGAGAAGGAATTCAAAAGGCTGTAACAGCTGTTGGAGACCGTTATGTAGTAGAAGAGATGCGCCAATCTGGCTATAATCTTGGTGGTGAACAGTCTGGACATGTGATTATCATGGACTATAATACAACAGGTGACGGCCAGTTAACTGCTGTACAATTGACCAAAATCATGAAAGAGACTGGTAAAAAATTATCAGAACTTGCATCCGAAGTAACTATTTATCCTCAGAAATTAGTTAATATTCGAGTGGAAAATAGCATGAAGGATAAGGCGATGGAAGTCCCTGCTATTAAATCAATCATCGAAGAAATGGAAGCAAAAATGGCAGGAAATGGACGGATTTTAGTTCGTCCAAGTGGAACTGAACCATTACTTCGAGTAATGGCGGAAGCTCCAAGTCATGAGGAAGTTGATTTCTATGTTGATACGATTGCGGATGTCGTTCGTGCAGAAATTGGTATTGAATAAATAACTATGAAAACAAAGAAGTAGCATTGATTTTGCTACTTTTTTGTATGAAATGAATCAATTTACATATATATCTTGTAATATAACTGATTTTTTTGTTATTTTTCTATAAAACATTTCCTACTTTTCTGTATTTTAGGTATAATGAAATATGAAGGAGGGAATAATGAATGAAAGAAAAAAATAATCTTGTTCTTAAATTCTTTATTTTGTTGTCGGCTATTGTTTTTGGTCTTGGAGTAACAAAATCAGCTCAAGCGACGGAAGTTACTGACTATACAAACAATGTTACTATAACTAAAAATGGTAGTCCTCTAACTAGCGATACAACAGTTACGACAAATGAGACCTTAGCTGTGACAAGTGACATTACTTTTCCGGATTCACAAGCTATTAATAGCGGTGATAACCTTACTCTGAAGCTGCCTCAAGAGTTAACTCTTATTACAGTTTTGAATTTTAATGTCATTGATGTCAAAAATGATAAGGGTGAAGTTGTTGGTACCGCTCAAGTAGATCCGAACAATCAGACGGTGACAGTAACTTTCAGTGATTACTTCTCTCGTTTGCCTGAAAATAAGAGAATGTCTCTAAATTTCAATGTTCGATTAAATAATGACACAGTCAAAGAGTCTGGCCCTGTTTCATTCCGTTTTGGTCAAACTGACTTTTCTTTCCAATATAAAAAGGATGATGGTCAAGCTGGTGAGTACGAGATGAAATATGGTTACCAAGATAAATCAGACCCAAGTATCGTTAAATGGCGTATCATCTTAAACGCTCGACAAGACATGCTTCGTGGAATGGTTATTTCTGATAATTTTGGTGATGGCTTAACTCTTGTTCCAGGAAGTTTACGAGCTGTGCGTTATGCACCAGTTCAAGGGGGAATTCGTAATGAAGCCCATCTTTTAACTCTACCTGTACTTGACAATTTTACAAAGAAAGCAGTTCTTTCTAAAAATGCAAATGGCGACGTAAATGGATTCACAATCAACTTTGGTGATAATTACAATTGGCCAATGTATATTGAATACTCAACTCGTGTAGCGCCAGGAACTAAAGTAGGTGATACAGTAAATAATAAATTATCTTGGTCAGCTACAAACTTCCCAGGAGAACGAACAATCAATCGCTCACTTAGATTGGAAGCTGGTTCGGGAGATGGAAGTGCCGAACGCTCAAAAGATGTTGTAATCAAGGCTCAAAAAACTCTGGTCGGTAAAGAATTGACTAAGGGACAATTTAGTTTTGGTCTTTACGATGACAAGGGGCAACTTTTACAGACAGCTACTAATGAAGCTGATGGTTCTATTAATTTCGCAGCAATCAACTATAGCCAAGCTGGTACATTCAACTATGTAATTAAAGAAATTCCAGGGCAGGAAGATGGCTACACTTATGACTCTAAAGAGGTTAAAGTAACAGTTAAAGTTGTTGATGTATTGGGTGAAAAATTCGGTTCAGTTTCTTATGATGGAGACGCGACTTTTACCAATACATACAAACCAGTAACCTCTGTATCAGGTCATAAAACATGGGTTAATGATACAAACATGACTCGTCCACAGAGCATTACAGTTAATCTATATGCTAACAATCAAGTAGTAGCATCTAAAGTTGTCAGTGAAGCTGATGGCTGGAACTACACATTTAGTGGTCTTCCAGTAAATGATGAAAATGGTCAAAAAATTACCTATACAATTGGTGAAGATGCAATTGTAAACTATAGTTCAAAAGTTGAAGGTTATGACTTAATTAATACCTATGATCCGCCAACTATTCCATCAAACCCAGGAGAGCCTGGAAAGGATAAACCAAGCAATCCAGGTGGAGGCGATCCGAATGATCCTGGTCGTAAAACGCCAGATCCAAAGGTAGAAGATCCAAAGGGTTCAAATAAACAAGATCCAAAAACAACAGAAACCAAGAAATCTGAAAATAAACCAACCTTGCCAAAGACTGGTGAGCAAGCGGCTATCTGGTTGACTGCAGCTGGAGTCTCAATTTTGGTTATTCTTGGTGGTGTATTTGTACTCTTAAGAAAGAAAAATAAACAATAATTGATGGCTTAAAAAAATAAGAAGTCAGTTTTTAAGTGATCAAAATAATTTGAAAGAAGATAAGGTTTATCATTTTTATCCCTTTCTTCTTTCTTTTTTTATTTGAAGCGACTAGCATTTGAAAAATACTATCAATCATGTTAGAATAAGTCTATAAAAATATAAGAGGTAATTATTGTGGCTTTTGGAGATGAAGGAAAACGCAAAAAAACAGGATTTGAAAAATTAACAATGGTCGTTGTGGTAATCATGATTGTGGTAACAGTCGGAGCCATTATTGCTAGTGCAGTCAGCGCTATTTTGAGATAATTTTAAATCCGAAACGCTCTTTCAGCGTTTTTTTTAGGAATATGAAAGTGAAATTTAAGAGAAGGTAGAGAAAGAATGAGTATGTTTTTAGATACAGCCAAGATTCAGGTTAAGGCTGGTAATGGTGGTGATGGTATGGTTGCCTTTCGCCGTGAAAAATACGTTCCCAATGGTGGTCCTTGGGGTGGCGATGGAGGTCGTGGAGGCAATGTGGTTTTTGTCGTAGACGAGGGTCTTCGTACCCTGATGGACTTTCGATACAATCGCCATTTCAAAGCTCAGTCTGGTGAAAAGGGCATGACCAAGGGCATGCATGGCCGTGGCGCTGAGGACTTAATTGTTCGTGTACCTCAGGGGACGACGGTTCGTGATGCTGAGACTGGCAAGGTGCTGACGGACTTGGTAGAAAATGGTCAAGAATTTATCGTAGCGCGTGGTGGCCGAGGCGGTCGTGGAAATATCCGTTTTGCAACGCCTAAAAATCCTGCACCTGAGATTTCTGAAAACGGAGAACCAGGACAGGAGCGGGAGCTTTTGCTGGAGCTCAAGGTCCTAGCAGACGTTGGTCTAGTTGGTTTTCCATCTGTCGGAAAATCCACTCTGCTTAGCGTGATTACAGCGGCTAAGCCTAAGATCGGTGCCTATCATTTCACGACAATCGTGCCAAATCTAGGCATGGTTCGCACCCAGTCTGGCGAGTCTTTTGCAGTTGCAGATCTACCGGGTTTGATAGAGGGAGCTAGCCAAGGGGTCGGACTGGGAACCCAGTTTCTCCGTCATATTGAGCGGACACGGGTTATTCTTCATGTCATCGATATGTCAGCGAGTGAAGGACGTGACCCTTATGAGGACTATCTGGCTATCAATAAAGAGTTGGAATCCTACAACCTTCGTCTCATGGAGCGGCCTCAGATTATTGTTGCTAACAAGATGGATATGCCAGATAGTGCTGAAAATCTCAAGGTATTCAAAGAGAAATTAGCTGCTAATTATGATGAGTTTGCGGAACTGCCACAAATCTTCCCAATTTCCAGTCTGACTAAGCAAGGACTTTCGACTCTCTTGGATGCGACCGCAGAATTACTGGATAAGACACCAGAGTTCTTGCTCTATGATGAGTCTGAAATGGAAGAAGAAGCTTACTATGGCTTTGACGAGGAAGCACCAGCCTTTGAAATTTCTCGTGACGATGATGCGACTTGGGTCCTATCAGGTGACAAGCTTGAGAAGCTCTTTAACATGACCAACTTTGACCGAGATGAGGCCGTTATGAAATTTGCCCGTCAGCTACGTGGTATGGGTGTTGATGAAGCCCTTCGTGCTCGCGGAGCCAAGGATGGGGATCTGGTCCGAATCGGCAAGTTTGAGTTTGAATTCGTTGACTAAGGAGGCTTGAAATGGGTGATAAACCAATATCTTTCCGTGATGAAAATGGAAACTTTGTCTCTGCAGCAGACGTCTGGAATGCAGAAAAGCTAGAAGAGCTCTTCACACGCCTTAATCCAAATCGGAAATTACGATTGGAAAGAGAAAAGGCTAAAAAAGAAGAATAAAATAAGCACTCTGAGGATAATTCTCAGGGTGTTTTCTTATTATGAAAGATAGACATTTCAATTCTTTTGTTTTGGATAATGATATAATATGCTTAAGGAATATTTGATTCCAAAGGAGAGTTGATAATGACTAAAGCATTAGAGGATATGTCTTTGGAAGAGCTATGGCAGCTTTTTCCGATTTTTTTAAGAGAACATCAGCTTGAGTGGAAAGACTGGTATGAGGAGGAGCGACTTCGGCTCTTGAGTTTTTTGCCAGAACATCAGATCGTTTGTCTTAGCCATATTGGCTCAACATCGGTAGAGACCATCTGGGCCAAGCCCATAGTGGATATCATGCTGGAGATTCCTAAAAAAATAGATATGGCGGTAATGAGAGACTTACTTCTACAGAATGGCTATTTGCTCATGTCAGAAAGCCAAGGGAGGATGTCTTTTAATAAGGGCTACACACCGAGTGGTTTTGCAAAGCGCGTTTTCCATCTGCATCTTCGCTATGCAGGTGATCATGATGAGCTTTATTTTAGGGACTATTTGCAGGAGCATCCTGCTGTAGCTAAGGACTATGAACAGCTCAAACTTTCTTTGTGGAAACAGTATGAACACAATCGTGATGCCTATACAGACTCCAAGACGGTTTTTATCAAGAAATATACCAAGGAAGCTAAAAAGCTTTATAGTGGGCGATATGAGAGGGAAGACATATGATTTATCTTGTAATGGTTGGACTTCTGATTATTCTGGCTTTTCCTTACTTAATTTACCAATCAAAGAGACCGTCCGGCTTTGTCGGATTATGGATGATGAAAATTTGGAATCGTGTTTATATGCCCATGGTTGTCTGGTCGATCAGTCAGTTGGATCATAAGAAGCGATTTAAAGCTATTTTGGATGTTGGAGTTGGAAATGGAGCTTCCTCGAAGTATTTAAAAATGCATTTTCCTGATAGCCAAGTTTTGGGGATTGATATTTCTTCTACAGCCATCAGAGCAGCTGAAGAATTGTCTGAGCCTGGCCTATCTTTCGAGGTGAAAAATGTTGAGAAAACAAATCTTCCTGTCGAGGAATTTGATTTGATTACAGCCTTTCAGACGCATTTTCATTGGTCGGATTTAACTCAAGCGTTCCTAGAACTTAAGAGGATTCTTAAGCCAGATGGAACCATTCTACTGGCATGTGAATGGAGCAAATTAGCTTACTACCTACCAGACTTTAAGAAGCGCGAAAAACTGGAAAGCTTCTTGTCAACCTTGGAGCTACATCTACTCAATAGTCAAAGAAATGATCAATGGATTCTTTATCAAATCGTAAAAAACTAAGGGAGGTATCCTATGAAACAATTATTTTTATGCTCTTATTTTGCGGGAGTCAAGGACTTGTTCAGACAATATGCGTCTGAAAAGCAATTGGGCAATCAGGTACTTTTTATCCCGACGGCTGGAAATGTAGAAGAGTACAGAGGCTATATTGACGAAGCCCTGCAAACCTTTGAGGACTTGGGATTTCAAGTAGAAGTCTTGGATATTTCAGTTTGTGATAGAGAAACAGCTCAAGCCAAAATTTTCCAAAGCAAGCTCCTCTATATTTCTGGCGGCAATACCTTTTACCTTCTGCAAGAACTAAAGAAAAAGCACCTTCTGTCCTTGATAAAAGAGCAGATTGCGGATGGTATGGTTTATGTGGGCGAATCCGCTGGTGCTATCATCACAGCCAAAGACATTGACTATAATAAGATTATGGACGATAAGGCGGTTGCTAAGGAACTGAATGATACAGAGGCACTAAACGAGGTTGATTTTTACGTTCTTCCTCATCTAGGCGAAGAACCCTTTGTTGAAAGCGCTCAGGCAACTCTGGATACATACAGCGCCCAGCTAAATCTGCTTTCCCTCCATAATCACCAAGCTGTGCTTGTGGAAGGAGAAGAAGTGAAGGTTTTGGAGGAGGAATAAAATATTTTTGCCACGAATTTTAACAAAAGGTCTATAGAAAGTAAGAAAAGCTTGGTTGAAGCAACCAGCTTTTTTGCTATACTAACAGTGTAATCATAAAAAGGAGATTAAAAAATGATTTCTAAAAATATTGCTATTTTAAGAAAAAGAGAGAATATTTCTCAGGAAAAACTGGCCGAGGAAATAGGTGTATCAAGACAGACTATAGCAAAATGGGAAGCAGGAGAAAGCGTTCCAGATGTGATTTATTCCTCTCAATTAGCTGATTTTTTTGATGTGAGTTTGGATGAACTAGTACATTTAGAAAGCAATTTATTGACAACTCCTAGTATCAAAGGGAAATATATTTTTGGAACAGTAACGGTGGGAGAGCGTGGTGAAATCCACTTACCCCCTCGGGCACGAAATATTTTTCAAATAAAAGCGGGAGATCAGCTTCTTTTGCTAGGAGATGAAAATCAAGGATTGGCGTTATTAGATCCGAATTTTTTTCTAGAAACTCCTAAGTATTTTTCAGAAAAGTAGCAGGCGATGAATGAAAAGGACAATGATGTTAGTTATTTTGATATTGATAGCTCTTATATTGGTAAGTGCAGGGTGGTTTGCTTATCGCAATCTTCACTATGATAAGGCTAATCTTGAATATATACGACAAGCTGGGATGATAGAAAAGCAAGTGACTTTACCAGATGGATCTCTTATTAATTATGGCGAAGGTCCAAAAAATGGTCCTGCTTTACTCCTGATCCATGGCCAGCAAGTATCTTGGGAGGACTACGCCAAGGTTTTTGGAGAATTGTCTAAGCGATATCATGTATATGCAGTAGATTGTTATGGACATGGTGGGTCTAGTAAAAATCCTGCTAAATATTCAGCACTAGAAAATAGTCAGGATTTCATTTGGTTTATTCATAATATTATAAAAGCTCCTGTGTTCATTTCAGGACATTCATCAGGAGGCCTTCTGGCAACAATGGTAGCTGCACTAGCTCCTGATACTGTTAGAGGACTGTTGATAGAAGATGCACCGTTCTTTTCAACAGAGCCTAGTCGAGCACTTTCTACTTTTTCTTGGTTAGGATTTAAAGATATGTATGATTTCTTAAAAAGCGGTAAAAAAAATTATACTGCTTATTTTTTAGAACATACTTATTTAAAAAAACTTTTTGGTAAGGAAAATTTTAATAAGATTGTCAAAAAACCAGCTCTGAACTATATGAAAAATCATCCAGGAAAGATTCCTAGAATTTGGTACTATCCGCCAGAATTACAAGTGAATCTCATCTATGACTTAACAGCTAATTTACAGGATGGAACAGGAGATTACGATCTTCGTTTTGGCACAACGTTTTATGATTTTTCTTGGTTCAAGGGATTTGAACAGGAAGAAATCTTGAAAAAAGTTCAATGTCCATCTATATTGCTTCATGTGGCTCGGCCTTTGAATCAGAAAAATTACTATGATAAAAATGGGATTCTCTTGAGTGCTATGGATGACAAAGATGCTAAGCGAGTAGACAAACTTTTGTTGAACAATCATCTAATAGATAATATCAAGAGTGGGCATGATATTCATGCTGAAAAACCTGAGATTTTTATTCGGGCGATTGATGATTTACAAAAAAGGTGTAAATAGAATCTTAAAGGTGAGAGATGTTTTCACTTGATCTATTGGAATTTTCACTTGACGAAAAGTTTAAAGTCTATTTAAGTTGTGCTTCTTGTTTTTATTTCAAAAACAGCCATCAGACTGTTTTTTTGATATAATAGACTCTATGAACACAAAAGATAAAATTTCAAATTATCAACTTTTATTAGCACAGCTGGAAGCCTTGTTAGATGGTGAGACCAATGCTTTGGCCAATCTTTCCAATGCTAGCGCTCTTCTCAATCAAGCCCTGCCTCATTCGGTTTTTACTGGTTTCTATCTTTTTGATGGAAATGAGCTGATTCTGGGGCCTTTTCAGGGTGGTGTTTCCTGTGTCCATATTGCCTTAGGTAAGGGTGTCTGTGGGGAATCTGCTGAGAAAAAGCAAACGATTATCGTAGACGATGTGAGCCAGCATGCCAACTATATCTCTTGTGATAGCCGGGCTAAGAGTGAAATTGTGGTGCCCATGGTAAAAGATGGCCACTTTTTGGGAGTGCTAGATTTGGATTCGGCATTGACAGGCGATTATGATAATCTAGATCTGGAATATTTGGAAAAGTTCGTCCAGATTTTGCTTGAAAAAACAACTTGGAATTTTGAAATGTTTGGAGAAAAAGCCTAATGTATCAAGCTTTATATAGGAAATACCGCAGTCAGACCTTTGGTCAGCTGGTGGGTCAGCAGGTAGTGGCAACCACTCTGCGACAGGCTGTGGAGCAAGGGAAAATTAGCCATGCTTATCTCTTTTCTGGACCACGTGGAACAGGGAAAACTAGTGTTGCTAAGATTTTTGCCAAGGCTATGAATTGTCCGAATCAAAAGGACGGCGAGCCCTGCAATGACTGCTATATTTGTAAGGCCATTACTGAGGGAAGCCTTGAAGATGTCATAGAAATCGACGCAGCTTCTAATAATGGGGTAGATGAGATTCGTGATATTCGGGATAAATCTACCTATGCACCTAGTATGGCTAAGCACAAGGTCTATATTATTGACGAGGTGCACATGCTCTCAACAGGGGCATTTAACGCCTTGCTCAAGACCTTGGAAGAACCGACAGAAAATGTGGTCTTTATCCTAGCGACGACTGAGCTACATAAGATTCCAGCCACCATTCTTTCCCGCGTCCAGCGTTTTGAGTTTAAGTCTATTAAGACGCAGGACATTATTGCCCATATTGAGTGGATTTTAGAGCAGGAAGGCATTGATTTTGAGCAAGAAGGTGTGCAGATTATTGCCCGTCGAGCTGAGGGCGGTATGCGGGATGCCTTGTCTATCCTCGATCAGGCTCTTAGCTTGACCCAAGAAAATCGCCTGACTACAGAGATTGCTGAAGAGATCACAGGCTCTATCAGCTTGGGAGCCTTGGATGCTTATGTAGCAGCCTTGATTGCCCATGATGCAGTTGCGGCCTTGGATAATCTCAATCTGATTTTTGACAGCGGAAAAAATATGGCCCGTTTCGTAACGGATCTTCTGCAATACCTGCGTGACCTAATCATTGTCAAAACTGGCGGGGAAAATCATCATGCCAGTGAGCTCTTTCTGGAAAATCTCAAGACACCGCAGGACACTCTCTTTGCTATGATTGATATGGCAACCAAGAGTTTGCCTGATATCAAGAACAGCCTGCAACCTAAGATTTATACAGAAATGTTGACTATTCGATTGGCAGAGACTAGCAGTCTTCCTGCAGTTGTAGCCATTCCGGATAATCTAGCTGATGAGCTCAAGGGATTGAGACAAGAGATTGATAGTCTTAAGCAGCAGCTGGCTAATGGCAATGGAAAACCTGTAGCAGCTGTCAAAACTTCGGATATTCGGCCGCAGAAATCTAAGGGCTACCGTGTAGATCACAATAAAGTCAATGCTATCCTGGAGGAGGCTGTTGACAATCCTAGCCTAGCTCGTAGCAATCTGACTAAGCTACAGAATGCTTGGGGAGAGGTCATTGAGAGTTTATCTGGGGCGGACAAGGCTTTATTAGCTGGCTCGCAACCTGTGGCAGCCAATGAAAGCCATGCTATCTTAGCTTTTGAATCTAATTTTAACGCTGAGCAGACCATGAAGCGAGACAATCTCAATATCATGTTTGGCAATATTCTTAGCAACGCAGCAGGGTTTTCACCAGAGATTTTGGCTATTTCCTTAGAAGAATGGACCAAGATCCGAGCGGATTTCTCGGCTCGTAGCAGAAATGGTAAAGTTGAAGTCGAAGAAAAGAAAGAGGAAAAACTGATTCCAGAAGGATTTGACTTTTTAGCTGAAAAAATTACCGTGCAAGAAGACTAATAAAAGATTTTTTGAATTTTTCATGATATAATACATTTATGAATAGAAGACAATTTATCACAGTGGCTCTCTTTACGGCTGTTGAAACATACTTTTTTAATGAATCCATAATGTCGGAACACTATTTCATGGCGATTTTCTGGGCCTTTCTGATTTTGCGGAATCTTCAGATTTCCTATGTCATGGGTCGGATTGTTGATGAAATTGATAAACATTTAAAATAAATATAAGAAAAGGACTGAGCTTTCTCAGTCCTTTTATCTTGTGATTTTATGTGGCCTATTACCAACTGCTTAGAGAAACTTCGCCACTATTAAGCCAGATTTCCTGACCATTATCAAGCTGAACGAGGAGCTGCCCACTGTCAGAAACGTCCTTAGCCAAACCCTTGTAGTCAGTATTATTTTGACTGAAGCAGACTTCCCTCCCCAGCACCAAAGAGCGCTGCTTGTAAAGGTAGATGAGTTCTTCTGGATCACTTTCGTAAAAGCATTTCCAGATCTCAGCAATGAGCTCATTACGACTGATTGGAGGTTTCTTATCAAATAAAGATCCGGCCTTGTCCTTGAGGTCTTCAGGAAAAGCTTTAATAGAGAAATTAAAACCAACTCCGATAATAACATCAGTTACTTGCCCATTCTCGATAGAAGTAGTAGCTTCTGTTAGGATGCCAGCTATCTTTTTATTTTTATAATAAATATCATTGACCCACTTGATGTCAATGTCCATAAGAGTTAAATTTTTTATAGCTTTATAGATGGCTCCCGCAGTTAAGATAGTATAAGATGGGATCTGGCCAAAGGGGAGGTTGGGCTTGAGGTGGAGAGACATGTAGAAGCCACCTTGGCTAGGGCAGAAGAAAATACGACTGAAACGGCCACGACCAGCTGACTGGGAGGTGGCTAGATAAAGGGTATCGGATGGGGCGCCAGCTTCCATCCCAGCTTTAGCATCGATTTGAGTGGACTTACAGTCAGGATTGAAGGAAACCTGAACAGGAGCGTGTTCTTCAATCCAAGAAGGAAGTAGCAAATCTCCATCAAGCAATCGATAGCCACGATTCTTGACTGATTCGATTTGAATGCCTTCTTTCTCAAGTTTTTGAATGGCCTTCCAAATAGAGGTCCGAGTAATCCCTAGCTCTTGGGCTATTTTTTCACCATTGACATAATCATCGGCCTGACTAAGAATATCATAGAGTTTTTCGTAGGTTTTCATAGTATGTCTTTCTAATTTAAATGCTGCTTTCTCTAATAGTCAATCTTGTAGCTAATTTGACCATATAAGGAACTGAAGAACCATCTTTTTGGAAACTTTGCTCAAGAATCTGAATGGCTTGTTTTCCCATTTCTTCAGTAAAAACTGTCACAGTACTGAGTTTTGGATACATATATTTGGCTAGAGAAGTATCGTTAAAAGAAATCAAGCCAACTCTTTCTGGGACAGGGATTTTAGCTTCTTGCAAAGCACGCAAGGCGCCTGAGGCTAAGGCATCATTTGCTGCAAAGAAGGCTGGAGGTAGATTGTCACCAAGCTCCATAATGAACTCTTTCATTATTTTATATCCAGCTTCTGAAGAAAAACTCCCAATTTTGATCAAGTTGGGATCATATAGTGTGAGTTGTTTGAGATAGGATTGAAAAGTGTTGAGTCGAGGGTCAGATAGGAGTGTGCTTTTATCAGAAGAGGTTTCTTGGCCAGCAATCATACCAATTTTTTTTAGGCCACTGTTGATAAAGTAATCTATAACATTGATGACGGAGTTTTCAAAGTCGGTTGTGACGCAAGAATGACCAGATTTTAAGGTATCGCTATCGACAAAAACTAAGTTGTCACTGTAAGTTTCCAGTTCTTTTATCTTATCAGGACTAAACTTACCGATAGCAATGATTCCGTCAATATTTTCTAGTTGAGCCATAGAATCATTGTTGAAAATTCTAATGATCTCATAGCCTAATTCTTGAGCTCTTTTTTCAGCTCCTAAACGAATAGAGTAGTAGTAGAGATCATCTAATTCTTCTTGTTCTGTATACCATTCGATTATAGCAACTCTGTGAGAAGATTTAGAATGTTTATTTGTTCTCTTTGATTTTTTATAACCAAGCTGTTCAGCGATAGTAAAAATTTTGGTACGCGTTTCATCACTGACAGACATGGCTTGATCTTGGTTTAAAACTCGCGAAACAGTTGCAGATGAAACACCAGCAGCATGGGCAATATCTTTGATAGTAACCATACGATTCAATCCTTTTTCTTTACTATCCTTTCATTATACATCAAAAATTAGTAAATCACAAAGTAGAATTTAGTAAAACATCCCAGCATATTTGTCATAGTTATTAGTGGGCAGATTATAGTATGTGGTATAATAAAATAAAGCTTTGAATGAGGAGGATAAAAGATGAAAAGACATGGAATAACTTTTCTTGCATTAACAACTCTTTTATGTGGTTTGTTTTTTCTAACAGCCTGTAAGAAGGGACCACTAAGTCTTGACCAACAATTTGATGTTTATTCAAAGGCTAAACCAGTCTCCATTTCTGATGGAGAAACCTATTATCTTTGGGTTAAAGATAGTCAAGATAAGACAGTAGATAGCCTTAAGTATATGATTCCAAAAGAATGGGAACTAGATCTTGAGCAAAGTCTAAAACCTAATGAAGATGTAGCTTATACTGCTCAAGAAGATGGTCGTTATTTCTTAGTTCAAATTTATACTTTACGTATTCAAGGTAATCAGAAACTTTCTGAGAAAGCTCTAAAGCAAACAATGATGGATGACGGTCATCGTTTTTCTAAAGAAGGAAAGGTCACTATCGGAGATAAGGAGTGGCTGACAGGTTATGAGCGTTCTGAGCAAGCTAACAAGGCTTCAGCTATCTCTTTTTATCGTCTGGAAAAAGACTCGTCAGGAAATCCCATTATTTTAGTGGGAAATTTCCTATATCCAACCTATCCTGGAAAAGGAGAAGATGATGTAGATGCTTTGGTAGAGAGGGGAATTGGACACTTAAAGACTATTTTAAAGCAGTTGTCTAGTCAAGATCAATTTTCTTAATATTTAAGATTTGATCGAATCTTCCTTTTCCTAATAACAAAAAGACTTGGCTGGGTAGAAACAGAGTGCAGTATATTAAAAATTTTCAGAAAATATCGACTTTTTCTTGACAAGACAAAAATACTGTGTTAGAATTCTAAACAATAAGAAATCATCTCAAAAGGAGTTAGTCAAACATGAAGTCAAACCAATCTTCAAACTTTGCTTTGTTGTTGCGTTACTCGGGCTAGTGCAAAAGCATTAGTCCTGTTTGGCTTACCAAGCGGGAGTAAATCAACATCTCGCTTGTTCCTCAAGTGAGATGTTTTTTTATACCTACTCACCTCAATATTGATTTAGGTTTTTATGTCAGGCTAAAAGTACTAGTCTCTGAGGGATATTTTCCGCTGCTAGTTTACACTTTCTTGCCTTGATTATAAGAGCCCCTATATCTTAGAAAAGGAGTCGTTTATGACACGAAAAATTGAGTTTCTTGATACCAGCCTTCGGGATGGTGAGCAGACACCTGGAGTGAACTTTTCCGTTAAGGAAAAGGTTGCTATTGCTAAACAACTTGAAAAATGGGGAATTTCGGCCATCGAAGCTGGCTTCCCAGCTGCTAGTCCAGATTCATTTGAAGCAGTACGGGAAATCGCTAAAGCAATCACCAAAGCTTCGGTCACCGGCCTAGCGCGTTCGGTTAAGTCTGACATTGATGCCTGCTATGAGGCACTCAAGGATGCCAAGCACCCTCAGGTACATGTCTTCATTGCGACCAGTCCCATTCACAGAGAGTTCAAGCTGAAAAAGTCCAAGGAAGAGATTTTAGAAGCCATTAAGGAGCATGTTTCTTATGCTCGCTCTAAGTTTGAGATTGTCGAGTTTTCACCTGAGGATGCGACACGAACCGAGCTAGATTTTCTGCTTCAAGTTGTTCAGACAGCGGTTGATGCAGGTGCTAGCTACATCAATATTCCAGATACGGTTGGTTTTACTACACCTGAAGAGTTTGGCAATATCTTCAAGTATCTGATTGACAATGTCCAAACTGACCGTGAAATCATTTATAGTCCTCACTGCCATGATGATTTGGGAATGGCAGTAGCCAACAGCTTGTCTGCGATTAAATACGGTGCTAGGCGGGTGGAAGGAACGATCAACGGTATTGGTGAGCGTGCAGGTAACGCTGCGTTGGAAGAAGTAGCGGTTGCCTTAGAGATTCGTCAAGACTATTATCAAGTTGAGACGGATATCGTCCTTAATGAAACCATTAATACTTCTGAACTGGTGTCTCGTTTCTCAGGTATTCCAGTGCCTAAGAACAAGGCTGTCGTTGGTGGCAACGCCTTCTCTCATGAATCTGGTATCCATCAGGATGGCGTTCTTAAGAACCCACTAACCTATGAAATCATTACTCCTGAGCTAGTCGGTGTCAAGAGCAACTCACTCCCACTTGGTAAACTCTCTGGTCGTCATGCCTTTGTCGAAAAACTCAAAGAATTGGCTCTGGACTTTGCAGAATCTGAAATTAATAATCTCTTTGCTAAGTTTAAGGTTCTGGCTGATAAGAAAAATGAAGTCACAGATGCTGATATACGGGCTCTGATTGCTGGAACGACGGTTGAAAATCCAGAAGGATTCAGATTTGATGATCTGCAGTTAACAACCAATGATGACCAAACTATCACAGCTGATGTGCAGTTGGTTAATGGAGATGGTGAGACAGTCACTTGTGTGGCAGAAGGCAAGGGAAGTGTTGAAGCTATCTTTAATGCGATTGACCAATTCTTTAACCAGTCTGTTCAGCTTTTGTCTTATAACATCGAGGCAGTAACGGATGGTATCGACTCTCAGGCTCGTGTTTTGGTAGCTGTTGAAAATACGGATACTGATACGATCTTTAACTCTTCAGGTATTGACTTTGATGTTCTTAAGGCTAGTGCTATTGCTTATATCCATGCCAATACTTTTATTCAGAAGGAAAATGCAGGTGAAATCGGCCGTCGCGTTTCTTATCATGATTTACCCGCTAGTGAATAGGAAGGAGTACCTATGACAAAAAAAATCGTAGCTCTGGCAGGCGACGGTATTGGCCCAGAAATCATGGAAGCGGGCCTCCAAGTTCTAGCAGCTGTTGCGGACAAGTTTGGATTTACTTATCAAGTCACAGAGAAGGATTTTGGAGGTGCTGGTATTGATGCGGAAGATCATCCTCTGCCTCAGTCAACTCTAGAAGCGGCCAAGAAGGCGGATGCTATTCTCCTAGCAGCTATCGGTAGTCCCCAGTATGATAATGCCTCAGTTCGTCCGGAGCAAGGTTTGCTTGCTCTGCGCAAGGAGCTTGAGCTCTATGCTAATATCCGTCCAGTTAAGATTTTTGATGCCCTAAAGCATTTGTCGCCTTTGAAAGCTGAAAGGATCGCTGGTGTGGATTTCGTGGTTGTGCGCGAGTTGACTGGTGGGATTTACTTTGGCGAGCATATTTTGGAGGACAAATCTGCGCGGGATATCAACGACTACAGCTATGAAGAGGTGGAGCGGATTGTCCGTAAGGCCTTTGACATTGCGCGTGGTCGCAGAAAGCGCGTGACCAGCATTGACAAGCAAAATGTGCTAGCAACATCCAAACTCTGGCGCAGAGTAGCAGATGAGGTCGCTAAGGATTATCCAGATGTGACCTTGGAGCACCAGCTGGTGGATAGCGCTGCGATGCTTATGATTACCAATCCTGCTAAGTTTGATGTTGTGGTAACGGAAAATCTCTTTGGAGATATTCTATCCGATGAGTCCAGCGTCTTATCAGGAACGCTAGGAGTTATGCCATCTGCCAGTCATTCGGCTGATGGGCCAAGTCTTTATGAGCCCATTCATGGTTCGGCTCCAGATATTGCAGGGCAAGGCATTGCCAACCCTATCAGTATGATCCTTTCTGTAGCCATGATGTTGAGGGATAGTTTTGCAGAGCTCGAAGCTGCAGAAGCCATTGAAGCAGCGGTTGAAAAGACTTTGGCTCAAGGAATTTTAAGCCGAGATTTGGGAGGACAGGCGACAACAACTCAAATGACGGAATCGATTATTAACAACTTATGAAATGGATATTAACAGGTATTTGCCTGCTTTGGAACCTTATCGTTTTCCAGCTTTATGGCTGGGATAAGCGAAAGGCAAAGAAAAATCACTACCGCATTCCAGAGAAGACCTTGCTGCTGTCAGCTTTGGTAGCTGCGGGTTTGGGCGCTTTATTAGGCGGTCAACTCTTTCATCATAAGACTAGAAAATGGTATTTCTGGTTAACTTGGATTTGTGGAATAATAATAGAAATTGTAGTTTTATATTACATATGGAGAAGCTAGTATGGCTGGAAAATCGATTTTTGATAAGCTGTGGGAAAGGCACGTAATAACTGGTCAAGAAGGCCAGCCCCAGCTTATGTATGTGGATCAGCATTATATTCATGAAGTAACCAGCCCTCAGGCTTTTCAAGGACTTCGAGATGCAGGGCGCAAAGTTAGACGGCCGGATTTGACCTTTGGAACCTTTGACCATAATGTTCCTACGGTCAATATCTATGATATCAGGGATGTGATTTCCAAGGCTCAGATTGATAAGCTTTCTGAGAATGTCAAGGATTTTGGCATTGAGCATGCGGCTCACGGATCAGAATTGCAGGGGATTGTCCATATGGTTGGACCCGAAACGGGCAAGACCCAGCCAGGCAAATTCATCGTCTGCGGTGATAGTCACACGGCTACTCACGGAGCTTTTGGAGCTATTGCTTTTGGAATTGGTACTTCGGAGGTGGAGCACGTCTTTGCAACGCAGACCATTTGGCAAGTCAAGCCTAAGAAAATGTTGGTCAAATTTACCGGAGTGCCACCGAAAGGTGTTTATTCCAAGGACTTTATCCTCGCTCTGATTGCTCGATATGGTGTGGCTGCAGGTGTCGGTCATGTGGTCGAGTATGCAGGTGATGCGATTGACCATCTGACCATGGAAGAGCGCATGACCATTTGCAATATGTCTATTGAGTTTGGCTCCAAGATGGGCATTATGAATCCCGACCAGAAGACCTATGATTACGTTCAAGGTCGGCCCGGAGCTCCCAAGGACTTTGAGGCGGCGGTGGCTGATTGGAAGACTCTTGTCAGTGATCCTGATGCTGTCTATGATAAGGTCATTGAGATTGATGTTTCCACGCTTGCACCAATGGTGACTTGGGGAACCAATCCTTCTATGGGAGTAGAGTTCGGTGCTGCTTTCCCAGAAATACGTGACATGAACGACGAGCGAGCCTACAATTACATGGACCTCGCCCCGGGTAAGAAAGCAGAAGATATTGACCTAGGTTATATCTTTATCGGATCTTGTACCAATGCTAGACTCAGCGATTTGCAGCTGGCAGCTAAGTTTGTCGCTGGTAAGCACATTGCTCCCAATCTAACAGCTATCGTCGTACCAGGCTCTCGTCCGGTCAAGCGGGCTGCTGAAAAGATGGGACTGGATAAAATTTTCATGGATGCAGGCTTTGAGTGGCGCGATCCAGGTTGCTCTATGTGCTTGGGAATGAATCCAGATAAGGTGCCAGATGGAGTTCACTGTGCCTCTACAAGTAATCGGAACTTTGAGGATCGGCAAGGCTTTGGAGCTAAGACTCATCTTTGCAGTCCTGCCATGGCAGCAGCGGCAGCTATTGCCGGACGATTCGTAGACGTCCGTCAGCTACCGGAGATCCAGTAAGGAAGGTTTATGGAAAAATTTACAATCTATACAGGGACAACAGTCCCACTCATGAACGATAATATTGATACGGACCAAATTTTACCCAAGCAGTTTCTCAAGTTGATTGATAAAAAAGGCTTTGGAAAGTATCTCATGTACGCATGGCGCTATCTGGACAATCAGTACACGGAAGATCCTGATTTCGTCTTTAATAGACCAGAGTATCGCAAGGCGACTATTCTGATTACAGGGGACAATTTCGGAGCGGGTTCCTCTCGGGAACACGCTGCCTGGGCCTTGGCTGACTATGGCTTCAAGGTAGTCATTGCCGGATCTTTCGGGGATATTCACTACAACAATGAACTTAATAACGGCATGTTGCCTATCGTCCAGCCACTGGAAGTTCGGCAAGCTTTGGCGAATCTAAAGCCAACGGATCAAGTGACGGTGGATTTGGAGCAGCAGAAGATTTTTTCACCGGTGGGAGAATTCTCCTTTGACATTGATGGAGAATGGAAGCACAAGCTCCTCAACGGGTTGGATGATATCGGTATTACCCTGCAGTATGAGGATTTGATTGCAGAATATGAAAAAAATCGTCCATCTTATTGGCAGTAACCATATTTTTGATATATTCAGAAAATTCTAAATATATCTTGTCTCTGATAAGAATATATGGTAAAATAAATCTTAATTTAATAGAAAAGGAATAAACTTATGACAAAACACATTCAATGGAACGGAACTCTTTCACAAGAAGGTTATGACATTCTTAAAGGAGATGGGGGCTGTATCGTTTGTCCGACTAAGGTAGGTTACATCATTATGACCAGTGATAAGGCAGGTTTGGAGCGTAAGTTCGAAGCTAAGGCACGTAATCGTAATAAGCCTGGTGTTGTCCTCTGTGGCAGTATGGATGAGCTCCGTGCTTTGGCTCAGCTCAATCCGGAAATTGAGGCTTTTTATCAAAAGCATTGGGATGAAGATATCCTCTTGGGTTGTATTCTTCCATGGAAGCCAGAAGCTTTCGAAAAGCTCAAAGCCTATGGCGACGGTCGTGAAGAGCTGATGACAGATGTTCGTGGCACTAGCTGTTTTGTTATTAAGTTTGGTAAGGCAGGCGAGCAGCTGGCAGCCAAGCTTTGGGAAGAAGGCAAGATGGTCTATGCTTCCTCAGCCAACCCATCTGGTAAAGGGAACCGCGGCAAGGTCGAAGGAATTGGCGAGCGCATCGAAAACGCAGTTGACCTAGTCATTGAAGCAGATGACTATGTAGCCTCTATCCAGCCAGACAAGACCATTGAAACTCGCTATGAGCAAGGTGTTATGGTCTCAATGGTTGACAAGGATGGAAAACTGATTCCAGAACAAGGTGGCCAACGTTCCATCTCACCAGCACCAGTGGTCATCCGCAAAGGCTTGGACATTGACAAAATTATGATGCACCTGTCCGATACTTTCAACTCATGGGATTACCGTCAGGGTGAATATTACTAAGATAAAAAGAAGCTCAGTGCGAGAGGGAGATTTCCTCTTTACACTGGGCTTTTTGTTTGATTCCTTGTTTTGCTTCTTTAATAGTGTTATTATATAAAAAGGTATTATATGTTAATGTGAAAATGGAGGCATTTATGTCGAATATAAGAGTCTGGAAAATTTCAGTTGGCGGAACTACTAACATAAAATTGCATAAGAAAGCTTTTAAGGATAATGTTCTATATATCGGATTTGATAATATAGAAGAAAAAAATTATCCTTATAATGGGGAAGAAAGACCTAGAAAACAAGAGAATCAAGTAGCACTCCTCCAACATGGTGTCAGTATAGGAGATTTAGTAGTAGTTCCTAGGAAGAATCTACGGGCTTCTTTTTTGGCTAAAATAATTGGTCCTTATCAATATGTTGAAGATAGTGAGTTTGAAGGATTTCCAAGACGATTTGAAATCATACCGATTAGTAAATTTGGTGATTTCCAGTTAAATTCTCTTGGAACTAAGAAATGGGACAATACAACAGTATCTGCATTACCATATTCAAGTATTGATGAGTTATATGTGGATTTTAATATTGAAAAGGATGAGATTTCAGATGTTCAAAACGAGGAAAACGCATCAGAAAATATCAACGAGTATAAGAATATTTTACTTTCATCCAAAAACCTCATCCTTCGTGGTGCTCCTGGCACAGGAAAAACTTATCTTGCTAAAGAAATTGCTAAGGAGTTAACGGGTGGCAACGAAGACCAAATCGGATTTGTACAATTTCACCCATCCTATGATTATACGGATTTTGTAGAGGGGTTGAGACCTGTTTCTAATGATAATAGCCAGATAAGTTTTGAGTTACAAGATGGTATTTTTAAGAAATTTTGTCACAAAGCTAACGAAGCTCAAAAAACAGGAGGACAAGATAATTTTGATGAAGCTTGGAATGATTATCTTGAATATGTAAATAATAGAGATGAAAAAGAGCGTTTGACTGATTTTTCTTATCTTACTGTTAATAGCCGGAATAATTTTAATGTCAATTATGAGAGCAAAAGTCAAGGGACAGTTTTGACTAAGTCCTATGTCTATGAACTCTATAAAGATGAAAATTATTTAAAACAGACTTATTATCGTAGTCAGGGGAAAAAAGTTCTTGAAACGTTAAGAAAAAAATTTGGTCTAAAAGACTATATTTCTCCAACAGAAATTGATACAGACAAGAAATTCGTCTTCATCATTGATGAAATCAATCGTGGGGAGATTTCTAAGATTTTTGGTGAACTCTTTTTCTCTATTGACCCAGGTTATCGTGGTGAAATGGGGAGTGTTTCTACCCAGTATTCTAATTTACATGAAACTAATGAGAAGTTTTATATTCCTGAAAATGTCTACATCATCGGAACAATGAATGATATTGACCGCTCGGTAGATACCTTTGATTTTGCCATGCGCCGTCGTTTCCGTTTTGTAGAAATTACAGCTGAAAGTCAGCTTGGAATGCTTGATGAACCTCTTGGAGATGGAGCAGAAGAAGCGAAAATTCGTCTAAGAAACTTGAATGCTTCCATAGAAAAAGTAGAAGAGCTCAGTAGTCATTACCATGTTGGACCAAGTTATTTCCTTAAGTTGCAGGAAGTAGACTTTGACTATGAATTGCTCTGGTCTGATTATATTAAACCACTCCTAGAGGACTACTTGCGAGGTTCTTATGAAGAGGTTGAAACGTTGGAAACTTTGAAAAAGGCATTTGATAAGACAAGCAATGAGCAAACCAATCAGTCAATAACTGGTGACAATGAAAGCGATGGAAATGACGATACGGATAACAGATAATCAGCAACTTATAAAAAAAGAGGATTTTGTTGAAATCTATCCAAAAATTAGTCAGGTACTTTTAGATAGAACTTTAGAAAGCCTTTCTCAAGAGGATAGTATTTTCATTTTTCCAAATGACTTGAAAAATACTTCTGACTTGGACAAGGACCAGAAAATTTTTGAAACTGTAAATCAGAATATTAAGACAGGAAATGTGATTGGTTTTCTGGGTTACGGTCAGGAAAGATTAACGATTTCCTCTCGTTTTTCAAATGCTAATAACGACTATTTTTTACATTATCTCTTGCAGAAGGTCCTCAATATCAATCTCACTAATTTGGATGTTGGTTTATCTAGCGAAGATAAACTCTATCAACTATTGGTTTACCTCTTTCCAAAATATCTGCAAGTGGCTTTGAGAAAAGGGTTCTATAAGGAGTACCAGAGGTTTTTTCATAATGATAGCCATGTAAAGGGAGCGATTGATGTAGGAAATCATCTTAAGAAAAATGTTCCTTTTATGGGAAATATTTCCTACACTACTAGAGAGTTTACTTATGATAATCCATTGATGCAGCTGATTCGACACACCATTGAGTATATTAAGAATCAGAAAACAATTGGAAGTGGAGTGTTTGATGCTAATCGTGAAAATGTAACAGAAATTATCCGCGTGACTCCGTCTTATAAACTAGCTGATCGTGTTAAGATTATCAGACTAAATCAAACTAAACCTGTCCGTCATGCCTATTTTCGAGAATATAGAAAATTACAGGAACTCTGTTTGATGATTCTGAGTAAAGAAAAGCATGGTCTTGGGTCACAAACCCAAAGGGTGCATGGCATTCTCTTTGATGTTGCCTGGCTTTGGGAAGAGTATGTTTACACCTTGTTGCCAAAAGGATTTATCCATCCACGAAATAAAGAAAAGACAGATGGCATTTCTGTATTTAGCAGTCATGGTCGAAAAATTTATCCAGACTTTTATCATAAAGATTTAAAAATCGTACTAGATGCCAAATATAAAAAACTAGAATTTACTGAAAAAGGAATCAATCGTGAGGATTTATATCAACTGATTTCCTATGCATACATTTTAGAAGCTAAAACAGCCGGTCTTATTTTCCCAAGCGTGGAGAAGTTTGTTGATAATGACATAGGTAAATTAGCAGGTTACGGGGCATTCTTGAAAAAGTGGTCCATTCTTATCCCTCAAGAAGCTGAAAATTATGACCATTTTGTTCAACAGATACATCAATCGGAAACAATAAATTTTAGATTTTAAAGCAGGTTGAACCTGCTTTTTTCTATACATATTTTTAAGTTGTATCAAAATAGAACAAAATTCTTGACAGATGTAATATCTGGTGTTACAATAATTAAAAATCGATTCGATATAGAAATAAATTGGAGGAAGTATGAAAGACAGTCATTTAGTAGCCTATCATATTCGTTTGTTGAATGGGCGAATTTTTCAAAAGTTACTGAATCAGGATCCTGAAGCCCTTTATCGAAGTGAGCAGGGCAAGATTCTCACAGTTTTATGGAATAGTGAAACGGGCTGCGCGACGGCGACAGATATTGCGCTGGAGACAGGACTAGCCAATAATACGCTGACGACTATGCTGAAAAAGTTGGAAGAACAGGGTTTGGTGAGCTTTAGTCAGTGTGGTTTAGACAAGCGAAAAAAATATGTAAAGTTGACAGAGCGGGGTTGGTCTCAGAAAGAAGTGGGCCATCGTATCAGTCAAAAATTGGATGCTATTTTTTATAAAGGCTTCTCAGAGGAAGAAATTCGTCAGTTTGAAAGTTATCAGGAACGCATTTTAGCAAATTTGAAAGAAAAAGAGGCATAAATCATGTCAAAACAAGTTGAAAATGCCCAAAATCTATATATTCATGCTATTCAAGACGGACGAGTTGCTGAGGCTCAAGCTCAGTCTGTAGGGGATACTTATATCCAACATTCGACAGGTGTGCCAGATGGGAAAGAAGGGTTTGCGGCTTTTTTTGCAAATTTCTTTGAGCGTTATCCCGAGCGTGAGATGAAGATTGTTCGCACCATTGAGGATGGCAATCTGGTCTTCGTTCATGTCCATCAATATCTCAATGGCGGGGAAGCTCAATGGGTGACAACGGATACTTTCCGTGCGGATGGGAATGGCCGTATCGTGGAGCATTGGGATGTTATTGACTACTATCGTGCTCCGGAAAATGGACAGTTAGACCAGATCTTTGGAGATTTTGAAGTCACGGATTTAGACAAGACAGCAGAAAATAAAAAATTGGTTCGCCGTTTCTTGACAGAAATTTTCCAAAATGGGGAACTGGAGCAGTGGAGTGATTATGTGGCGGACGATTTGATTCAGCATAATCATGAGATTGGCCAAAGAAGTGATGCTTATAAAAACTATGTGGCTGAACATGGTATTGCTTTCGACTTTGTTTTCCAGCTTTTGGGACAAGGAAACTATGTGGTTAGCTATGGCCAGACTCATATTGACGGAGTTGCCTATGCCCAGTACGATATCTTCCGTTTGGAGAACGGCTTGATTGTGGAGCATTGGGACAATAAGGAAGTCATTCCTAAGGTAGAAGACTTGACGAACCGAGGAAAATTTTAAATTGAGGACAAACAATGATTGAATATAAAAATGTAGCGCTACGCTATACAGAAAAAGATGTCTTGAGAGATGTTAATTTACGGATCGAGAATGGGGAGTTCATGGTTTTAGTTGGGCCTTCTGGGTCCGGTAAGACGACCATGATTAAGATGATTAACCGTCTCTTGGAACCAACTGATGGAAATATCTATATGGATGGTAAACGCATCAAAGACTATGATGAGCGTGAGCTGCGCCTTTCTACTGGTTATGTTTTACAGGCTATTGCTCTGTTCCCCAATCTAACGGTTGCTGAAAATATTGCTCTCATTCCTGAAATGAAAGGATGGAGCAAGGCAGATATTGAGCAGAAGACCGATGAATTGCTGGAGTTAGTAGGCTTGCCTGCTGAAGAGTATGCTCAGCGTATGCCGAGTGAGCTGTCTGGTGGTGAGCAGCAACGGGTGGGTATTGTCCGTGCCATTATCGCTCAACCCAAAATCCTACTGATGGATGAGCCTTTTTCAGCTCTTGATGCTATCTCGCGTAAGCAATTGCAGGGCTTGACCAAGAGTATCCATGACCAGTTTGGAATGACGACAATCTTTGTGACCCATGATACGGATGAGGCTTTAAAATTGGCGGACCGTATTGCTGTCTTGCAGGATGGAGAGATTCGTCAGGTGGCGAATCCTGAGACGATTTTAAAGGCGCCTGCAACGGACTTTGTAGCAGACTTGTTTGGAGGTAGTGTTCATGACTAATTTGATATCAACTTTTCAGGATCGTTTTGGTGATTGGGTAACTGCTCTATCTCAACATTTGAAGTTGTCTCTTTTGACCTTATTACTAGCTATTTTTATTGCTATTCCCTTGGCTGTTTATCTTCGCTATCATGAGAAGTTGGCGGACTGGGTCTTGCAGATTGCAGGGATTTTCCAGACCATTCCGTCTCTAGCCTTGTTGGGACTCTTTATCCCCTTGATGGGAATTGGAACCTTGCCTGCTTTGACGGCTCTAGTGATTTATGCGATTTTCCCGATTTTGCAAAATACCATCACTGGGCTAAAGGGAATTGATCCAAGTCTACAAGAGGCTGGGATTGCCTTTGGGATGACCAGATGGGAGCGTCTCAAGAAGTTTGAAATTCCACTTGCCATGCCTGTCATAATGTCTGGGATTCGGACGGCAGCGGTTTTGATTATCGGCACGGCAACCTTGGCTGCCTTGATTGGGGCAGGGGGACTGGGTTCCTTTATCCTTTTGGGAATTGACCGCAATAATACCAGTCTGATTTTGATTGGGGCACTTTCTTCTGCAGTGCTTGCTATTGCCTTTAACTTCCTACTAAAAGTGATGGAAAAAGCAAAATTGCGGACGATTTTCTCTGGTTTTGCCTTGGTGACCATATTGCTCGGTCTGTCTTATAGTCCAGCACTCTTAGCTCAAAAAGAGAAAGAAAACTTGGTGATTGCTGGAAAATTGGGACCAGAACCCGAAATTTTGGCCAATATGTATAAGTTGCTGATTGAAGAAAATACCAGTATGACTGCGACTGTTAAACCGAATTTTGGGAAAACAAGCTTCCTCTATGAAGCTCTGAAAAAAGGTGATATTGATATCTATCCTGAATTTACTGGTACGGTGACTGAAAGTTTGCTTCAACCAGCACCTAAAGTAGGTCATGAACCAGATCAGGTTTATCAAGTGGCGCGTGATGGAATTGCCAAACAGGATCATCTGGCCTATCTCAAACCCATGTCTTATCAAAATACCTATGCTGTAGCTGTTCCGAAAAAGATTGCTCAAGAATATGGCTTGAAGAGTATTTCGGACTTGAAAAAAGTGGAAGGGCAGCTGAAGGCAGGCTTTACACTTGAGTTTAACGACCGTGAAGATGGAAATAAGGGCTTGCAATCAATGTATGGTCTCAATCTCAATGTAGTAACCATGGAGCCAGCCCTTCGCTATCAGGCGATTCAGTCAGGGGATATTCAAATCACGGACGCCTATTCGACCGATGCAGAGTTGGCGCGTTATGATTTACAGGTCTTGGAAGATGATAAGCAACTCTTCCCACCATATCAAGGGGCTCCTCTGATGAAAGAAGCTCTTCTCAAGAAACATCCAGAGTTGGAAACGGTTCTTAATAAATTGGCTGGTAAGATTACAGAAAGCCAGATGAGCCAGCTTAACTATCAAGTCGGTGTCGAAGGCAAGCCAGCAGAACAAGTAGCCAAGGAATTTTTGCAAGAACAAGGTTTCTTGAAGAAATAGCTTGAAAATGCTGAACTCAACTTCCTTAAACGACTATATAGAAGAATGCTCAGATATTTTTGTCTGGGCTTTTTTGATGTTAGAGTTACTGAAGGTCACTTAAAATGGAAAGGAAGAGAAAATTTTCAGGATTTTCTAAAATTTTACTGTAAAGACACTTGACTATTCAGAGAATAGGTGTATAATGTGTTGTGAACTACTTAACAAATAAAGATTTCCAGCTCATGTCGACTAAGGATGGAAATCTTGTGTATAGACAGTTCAGTAGATATATAATAGAGCGTTGCGTCCGAAAGTCTATCCAGACACGGCTCTTTAAAAACAAAAGGAGAAGATTATGAAAACAGAACCGATTCATCGTACCAGTATGTGGAAATTTAAGTTAAGTGCTGCCACCATGACTTTGATTCCCGCTGCCGTGGGGATTAACTATGTTGCCAAAGCCTTGGCGGAGGGGTTAAAGTTGCCCGTTTGGCTGGGGTCTTTGGGAACCTTTCTTGCCAGCATGTTGGCTGGGCCGGTTGCCGGTGCCATTAGTGGTTTCATCAACAACGTGATCTATGGGCTGACCTTATCGCCAATTTCAACCGTGTATGCGATTACCAGCATCGGAATTGGGATTGCTGTCGGAGTTTTGCACGCCAATGGGTGGTTCTCGTCAGCGCGACGAGTATTTGTTTCTGCTATTATTATTGCCATCGTTTCAGCTGTCATTTCAACGCCACTCAACGTCATCTTTTGGGGTGGTCA
This sequence comes from Streptococcus sp. HMSC062B01, assembly GCF_001811085.1. NCBI lineage: Bacteria > Bacillati > Bacillota > Bacilli > Lactobacillales > Streptococcaceae > Streptococcus > Streptococcus sp. HMSC062B01. Next base: position 24,542 of record NZ_KZ672804.1, on the reverse strand, counting down.
GACCGGTATCGCTTGGGGTGACTCATTGTTTGCGGTAATGGTCGCCAATCATGCACCAGTGTGGCTGGCCTCATTTACCGATGAGTTTGTCTTGGATATTTTGGATAAAGTCTGCGTGGCCTACCTGGCATTCTTCATCTATCGTCAGCTGCCGAAGCGGATGGTGCACTTCTTTAGCGATGATAAATGATGACTGATAAAACAATGATTTCTGGAGCGCCACGGGTCAAGCTCAAGTGGTACCAGGTGATCGATCCGATTACTAAGCTCTTGTTCATCTTGGACATGACGTTGTTGAGCTTTGCCAGTATGAATTTATTGCTTCAGGCCGGATTAATTCTTGTCGCAACACTGCTATTGTTATTTTCCAAATTGAGTTCTACCACCTTTAAGGCGCTGGGATTCAGCCTGTTTCTGATTTGCACCATGCTGATCATCCAAGGGTTATTTTACAGTCGGAATCAAACTGTGCTGTTTTCTGTGCTTGGGGTGTCGTTCTACAAAGAAGGCCTGATTTACGCCACCACTCTGGGTTGTCGAGTATTGGTGATTATTTTGACCAGTGGCTTTTTTATGGTGACCACGAGTATTTCAGAAAACGCGGCCTATTTGGAACTGTCCGGATTGTCTTATAAAACCGTCTACGTTCTGATGTCGGTGTGTTATATTTTGCCGGAAATGATGCGCAATATGCGGAAAATCCAGCAGGCACAAAAAGTTCGCGGAACCAATCCGCAAAAAACGTTGATTCAGAAATTAAAGTCAGTCCTGCCGGTTCTAATTCCATTGGTGATTAAGACCTTAGATCAATCGATGACGCGGTCGATTTCTCTCCAACTGAGAGGTTTTGATAATCTCAACCGGACTGTCAGAACCTCCCAGCGCGTGTATCGCCTGTCGCGGACGCTGCACATTGGTCTGACTGGATTGGCAATTTTATTGATTGGGTGGAAGATATGGACGAAGATAAACGGATTGTAATTGAAAATTTGACCACCCGTTATCCGGGTACTGAGCAACCACAACTGCGTCAGATTAACGCGGAGGTTCATACCGGCCAGGTGGTTGGGATTATCGGGAATAGCCACTCCGGCAAATCGACTTTGTGCCGTGTGCTGGCAGGGGTCATTCCCAAAATTGTGTCTGCTGAGATTGAGGGCGATTGGCACATGTTTGGCCAGCGAGTGTCTGACAATTGGCCCGTTTATAATGCCATGAATGGAGTTGTACTGCAAAATCCAGCTGGCCAACTAAGCGGGTTGGCAGACACGGTTGCCGATGAAATCGCCTTTGACTTGATTAATCAGGGAATGGCTGAAGGACTGATTCAAAAACGGGTTGAAGAAGTTGCCACGCAAATGGGGCTGATTGAACAGCTGAATTTGCGTCCCGAGAGCCTTTCCGGTGGTCAGATCCAGCGGTTGGCAATTGCCACGGCGATTGTGGCTAATCCGGCTGTTTTGATTATGGATGATCCGACCAGTGAGATGGATCCCCTTGGCCGCCGGCAATTTTTCCAATGGCTGGCCCAAGTCAAAGAGACGACTGTCTTCATTGTCACCAGTGAAATTGACGATTTGTGCGAAGTCGCCGACGTTGTGTGGGTGCTGCACGAGGGTCAAATGGTAGCCCAGGGCAGGCCGGGTGAGGTGTTTAATCATTTGGTAGCTGACTGGCAGATTCCAGCCCCGACAATCCAGCAACTTGCTCAAAAAATGGATTGGCACTTGGCTGATGGCCGGTATCCGGTGAATTACGCTGATCTGAAGGAGGTTCGTTATGTCCACAATTGAACTGAGCCACCTGACGTTCACTTATCCGGAACGGTCCTTTAGCTTGGATGTTGAAGACAAACACTTCGCCGATCCGATGGTGGCGATTGTCGGCCAAAATGGTGCCGGCAAATCAACGCTCTTCAAATTGTTGACGGGTTTGCTGACACCACAAACCGGTGTGATTAAGATCGATGGAGAAAATTTTAATGATCTTAAACCAGTCGAAAAGTTACTGAAGGTTGGGATTACTTTTCAGAATCCTGACGATCAGCTTTTCAACCCGACCGTTCAACGAGAGGTGGAGTGGAATGTCGCGCAGGTCATGGATGACCACGACACGATTACGAGGCGGGCTTTAGCGGCTCTAAAAAGAGTTGGCTTGGATGATAAAACAGCTGAAAGTCCATATGACCTGTCATTGTCGGAACGCAAGCTGTTGAGCGTTGCCACAGTTTTGGCAGTGGATCCGGCGATTTATTTATTTGATGAGCCGATGATGTCGCTTGATTGGGAAAGCCGGCGCAAGTTGACCGCAATTTTCCATCAGTTGGCTGATTCGGGCCACCAAGTTGTGACCATCACCCATGACATGGATTGGGTCGCCGCCGAGTTTGAGTCGGTGTATGTTATGGAACACGGGAAGTTTGGCTTCGCCGGCAGTCCACGGGAATTGTTCAGCAATCACGAACTTGTCCAGCGAGTGGGATTACTACCACCGCGGATTATGGACATAGCGGAGTCGCTGGGTGATTCACAGACATATTTATCGGTTAATGATTATTGCCAGAAAAATCGAGATGTATAGAAAAAGTCACCTCTGCGGGTTTTCCAGGTTGAAGGATTAACTTCAGCTTCTGGCAAGAACTCACATGGGTGACTTTTGTGTTTAATAACGTTTCATGATCATCGGGTGCTTCCTCAGATCACTCGGTTTGATTTTACTTTGTTTCATGGTCATAATCATATACCATTTCTTTTGGATTTTTTGTTTGACTAATACAAAATAGGTCTTCATAGGTCTTCGCATTTTTAGCGCCCATTAGGATCATCAGTATAATTTTCTGAATTAGGAGACTGTCCCATCACTATTCGAACTTCGTCTCCCAACTTACGCTGTTCCCATTCATCCGTGAATCCTTTAAATCGCAATTCTGGAACTTTCTTTTTAACTGAATCATCTATTTTCGCCATAGTCCCCACCATTTTATTGGTTTTTCTTGTTCTTCTATCCTTTTTTGATCTTTGATTTTTTCTTGTAAATTTTTCAACTTCTCTTTAAGAGCGTTCACTTCATCTTTATATTGATTGTCTAAGTGTTTGAATTCTGTTTCCTGTGAGGGCATTTTGAGGGCTTTTAAGTTATCATTTTCCGCCTTGTATTCTTCTAGCAACTTTTTATCTTGCAAGGCTAATTGTTGTTACTGGTCTAACAAATTAGTTAGTTTTTCTATTTGTTGGTCTTTGCTACTTATTTGTTGGTCTTTGGTATTTGATTTGCTACTACTTTCTAATTTACCTAAAATTATTTTTTCTGCTTTAGAATTTATTAGATTAGACCCATTGGAACTTTTAAGCTGTAATTCTTTTGGTAACCTTTGGTAGTGATATTAAATATTTTGTTTTGTAACACTCAACTCATCCGCCAGCTCTTTGATCGTTTTTAAGTCTTCACTCATGGTTTAAGTCTTGCCTTTTAACCGTTGGTAGATATTGTTCAATGGCTTTTTTGAGGTAGCGTGCGATATTATGCTTAGAATATTCTTCACGTCTGCTGGCAACATAAGACAAGTGGTCTTTAACACTATTTAGCCCTCTTAATTTTTTCAGTTCGTCATAGAGGGGGTAAACATGGACTTGCAATCCTGCCATGATTTTTGTATCTTGCATTTCAAACGGACTTAGCAACATATTTTCTAGCAATAGCGTGGTGTACTTGCTTTTCATTGCTTCAATAGCTAGCTTATCTTCGGTTTCTGCTTTGCGTGCTTTATCTTCTTGATAGGCGGTATCTTCTAACTTATAGCTGTTATCGTCTGCTCGACGTTTCTTTCGTAACCAGATATCCAATGTTAAACCGTCCGCATCAATCGCTCGATAGAGATAATGCCAACGCCCCTTAATTTTGATATAGGTTTCATCCATTTTCCACGAATAGAAGGACTGTTTATTTTTCTTTTTCCAGAGATGATAGAGGATTTTACTGTATTCTTGAACCCACCGATAAATCGTAGTGTGACAAACATTTATTCCACGGTCATAAAGCAATTCATGAACTTCACGATAGCTCAGATTGTAACGTAGGTAATAACCAACAGCGACAATGATGACGTCTTGTTGGAATTGTTTGCCTTTAAAATGATTCATCTCTCAAGCCTTACTAACCTTTTTTCTGCTCTTTGAGAAGCTGAAGGTCGTGCTAGTAACTACCTATTTGGTTTGATTAATTCCATCATTTATCTGGTGCTTGCCCTTCAAAAAGGCTTCTATGGTGAGGTGCTGACGACACTCTACTTTACGGCCATGCAGCCAATTGGACTTCTAGTGTGGATCTACCAAGCACAGTTCAAGAAAGAAAAGCAGGAGTTTGTCGCGCGTAAACTGGACGGCAAGGGTTGGACCAAGTATCTTTCCATTAGTGTTCTTTGGTGGTTGGTATTTGGGTTCATTTATCAGTCTATCGGAGCCAATCGTCCTTATCGCGATTCCATCACCGATGCGACCAATAGGGTTGGGCAAATCCTCATGACAGCTGTTTACCGTGAACAATGGATATTCTGGGCAGCTACCAATGTCTTTTCTATCTATCTCTGGTGGGGAGAAAGCCTGCAAATTCAAGGAAAATACCTGATTTACTTGATCAATAGTCTAGTTGGGTGGTATCAGTGGAGCAAGGCAGCAAAGAGTGCTTAAAAAAGTAAAAAAGGATCAGATGATCCTTTTTTGTGTTAGAGCAAAATGAATAATACCGTAATGATAATAGCGCTCGTTATACGAACGATGTGGTGCGAGATATGTTGACTTTCTTTCTGTTGGCCGTTCCAGTAGGCTCCATAGCAGACGATACTCGAGCCCACAATCCATATAAGAATGGTTGCAAGCGGAACGAAGTAAAAGATAGCTAGAGCCAGAGAGGTGATGCAGCTGCCGACCAAAATGCATTTATTTCCTAGACAGTAGTTTTTTTGTTTTATGGCTGAAAAAGCAGCAGCAAGGTGAAGCAATGAGAAGGCGAGAGCTAGTACAATTGTTAGTATTCCTAGAATCATCGAAGTTAACATAGTTGGTTCCTTTCTGAGTTACAGGATTAGTTATCAAGTGGAGTTGTAGAGGTCATCTCCATTACATCAAGGTAAAATCTCACCACTTGGTCTTCGGTATAAGATTTTCCTTTTTTTAGCCACCAAGTTAGGGTCTCGATAAAGTTCGTCACAACAAAATGTTGAAGGTAGGAGGCCGGAATGTTTGGATAGGCCTCTTGCAAGTCACCCGCTACCATGGGATAAACGTGGTGTTCGAGTTCCTTGTGTAGTTGGCGGAGGAAGTAGTCGTTTTTGGAAAAAAGAAGACTGGTGACATGGTCCTAGTTTTTTTGAAAATGTAAAAAGATATGTGCGAGGTAGTCCTCGGTAGTAAAGTGTCCTTCCCTTTCAAAGAGATGATGAAAGAGGTAGCGACAGAGCTCATCTAAAAGGAGTTCCTTACTTTCATAGTGACAGTAAAAAGTAGAACGTCCAACATCTGCTAGGTCAATGATATCCTGGACAGTAGTGGCATCATAGCCCTTATCGTTCAAAAGTTGTAAAAAAGTTTGATAGATGGCTTTTTTAGTCTTACTGACTCGACGATCTCTTTTTGACATATAGACACTTGAGACAAACTGTTCAGAACTGAACAGGGCTGACAGTTTGCTTCTATCCTTTCTTTGAATTTTATTAGATAATACAAATGAAAGAAGTATGTATATACCCATTATACCAAAGGAGGGAGAGAAATGAGTTCTAAAACATCTATCTGGTTAGCTTTTTTCTTAAATTTAAGCTATGCGATTGTTGAGTTTATCGCAGGAGGAATCTTTGGTTCGAGTGCAGTTCTTGCTGATTCTGTTCATGACTTGGGAGATGCTATGGCCATTGGTATCTCAGCCCTTTTAGAAACGATCTCCAATCGTGAAGAAGATAGGCAGTACACCTTGGGTTATAATCGTTTTAGTCTTTTAGAGGCCATGCTAACGGCTGTGATTCTTATGATAGGGTCTGTCCTAGTGATCTTGGAAAATGTCACAAAGATCGTTCACCCTCAACCCGTTAATGAAAATGGTATCCTATGGCTGGGAATCATTGCAGTGGCTATTAATGTGCTAGCTAGTCTAGTAGTCCGTAAAGGAAAGACAAAGAACGAGTCAATTCTTAGCTTGCATTTTTTGGAAGACACTCTTGGTTGGTTGGCCGTCATCCTAATGGCGATTATCCTCCGATTTACAGATTGGTATATCCTCGATCCGCTTTTATCGCTGGTTATTTCTATCTTTATTCTGTCGAAAGCCATTCCTCGCTTTTGGAGCGCACTGAAGATTTTCCTAGATGCTGTGCCAGAAGGAGTCGAGACAAGTGATTTGGAGAAGGATTTAGAGGCTCTACCCAATGTCAACAGTGTCAATCAACTTAGCATTTGGTCCATGGACGGTCTGGAGAATAATGCTATTGTTCACATTTGTATCAAGGACTGGGAGCAGATGATTGAGACCAAAGAAGTGGTGCGTCAATGTTTAGAAGAAAGAGGCGTGCAGAATATCACTATTGAAGTGGACAGCAGTCAAAGCAATCATGCGCAACATAGGCGGAGGGTGAGAACCATAGAGCAGAAGCATGGGCATCATCATTAGAAAAACGATCTCGCTAGAGGTCGTTTTGTTATCCTATTCATTCCTCGTACTTTCTCTCAAAGTCAGTCTGGTTCCCAGCATGGTTAGGCTAGGTATTTTGCGACCGTGGAGAACTTCCTTGTTAAGAATATCCATACCTGCTCGGCCCATTTCTTCGGTATAGACGGTAATGCTAGAAAGAGGAGGATAGACCTGCTTGGTCAGGCTAGTGTCGTTAAAAGAAATGAGGCTGACGCGGTCTGGTAGGCTGGTTCCAGCTTCTTGGAGAGCACGAAGGGCACCGATGGCTAAACTATCGCTGGCAGCGAAAAAGGCTGGTGGGAGTTGTTCTCCTAGCTTGTGAATGGCCTCCTTCATCAAGTCATAGCCAGATTGGGCAGTAAAGCTCCCCTGAAAGACCAGTTCTCCATGGTAGATTCCATTTGCTTGGGTAATGTCTTTGAAATTTTCTAGTCGCTTATCCTGGATGATTTCTTCCTGGTCGGTTGTTTCTTCAAGACCTGTGAGAATTCCGATACGGTTCATACCTTGGCTGAGGAAATGGTCTACAACTTGTTTCACAGCAGTGTAAAAGTCCGTAATAATACAGGTGTGTCCCAACGAGAGGGTATCACTGTCTATAAAGACTAAAGGTTTTTGGTATTCTTCAAAGACAGAGATCTGTGATCGACTGAACTTTCCAATACAGAGTATCCCGATTACTTCCTCGCTCAGTGTAAAAGGATGGTCGTTAAAATAGCGCAAGATATCATAGTCCAACTCTTGGGCTCTTTTTTCAATACCGAGACGAATCTGGTAGTAGTAGAGGTCGTCCAACTCCCCTTGTTCGCTGACCCATTGGATAATGGCAATTTTTTGCTTGGGCTTATGGGATTCGCCTGTCTTGAGGTGCTTGGTATAGCCCAGTTCTTCAGCGACAGTTAAAATACGGTGTCTGGTTTCTTCTGTAACAGATAGACTCTGGTCGCGATTGAGGACACGAGATACGGTCGCGATAGAGACAGAGGCTAGCTGTGCGATGTCTTTTAAGGTAGCCATAAATTCTCCTCCTTTTAGGTTAGTATATCATATTTTTCTGCTTTTTACTGATAGTTTAGTAAAAGTTCAGTAAAAAGGATTGACCTTGGTAAATCCCTTAGATACAATAGAAGAAAACGATTACACGTTAAGATGACTTAACGACAGTCAAAGGAGAATTCATATGACACAAGATCTTACTACTGAAGCCCTTCGCAAAGACTTTCTTGCCGTTTTTGGTCAAGAAGCAGACCAAACTTTCTTTTCACCAGGTCGTATCAATCTGATTGGTGAACACACAGACTACAACGGTGGGCACGTTTTTCCGGCGGCTATTTCTTTGGGGACTTATGGGGCGGCTCGCAAGCGTGACGACCAAGTCTTGCGTTTTTACTCAGCCAACTTTGAGGACAAGGGCATTATAGAAGTTCCTCTAGCTGACCTCAAATTTGAAAAAGAGCACAGCTGGACCAACTATCCAAAAGGGGTTCTTCATTTCTTGCAAGAAGCTGGACACGTGATTGACAAAGGGTTTGATTTTTATGTTTATGGGAATATCCCAAATGGAGCTGGCTTGTCATCATCAGCATCTTTGGAACTCTTGACTGGTGTTGTGGCAGAGCATCTCTTTGATTTAAAACTAGACCGTTTGGATTTGGTTAAAATCGGAAAACAAACAGAAAACAACTTTATTGGAGTCAACTCTGGTATCATGGACCAGTTTGCCATCGGTATGGGTGCAGACCAACGTGCTATTTACCTAGATACCAACACTCTAGAATACGACTTGGTGCCGCTTGATTTGAAAGACAATGTCGTTGTCATCATGAACACCAACAAACGCCGTGAACTGGCGGACTCTAAATACAATGAACGCCGTGCTGAGTGCGAAAAAGCTGTTGAAGAACTGAACCGTAAGCTATCTATCGCAACCTTGGGTGAGTTGGACGAGTGGTCCTTTGACGAGTATAGCTATCTAATAGAGGACGAAAATCGTCTCAAACGGGCTCGCCATGCTGTTTTGGAAAATCAGCGCACTTTGCAAGCGAGGGCCGCTTTGCAGGCAGGTGATCTTGAAAAGTTTGGCCGTCTCATGAATGCGTCTCATGTTTCATTGGAGCATGACTATGAAGTGACTGGTCTAGAGCTGGACACCTTGGTTCACACGGCCTGGGAGCAAGAAGTTGTTCTGGGGGCTCGTATGACCGGAGCTGGCTTCGGTGGTTGCGCCATTGCTTTAGTTGCTAAGGATGCGGTGGATTCTTTCAAAGAAGCAGTTGGCAAACGCTATGAGGAAGTAGTTGGATACGCTCCAAGCTTCTATATCGCTGAAGTTGCATCGGGGACACGAGTTTTAGACTAGGAGAGAAGTAAATGGACGCTGTAATATTTGATTTAGATGGCTTATTAGCTGATACTGAGATCATTTCTCTAAAAGTTTATCAAGAATTGCTTAAAGATTTTGGAATTCCTTTCACAGAAGAAACATATTCTAGAGAATACAGTGGACATAGGGAAGAGGAGAATGTTCAACGATTTTTAGATACCTATGATTTACCTTGGAACTTTGACCAAACCTTGGAAAAAGTTTATGAACTGGAAGCTCGAATATTAGCCAAAGGTGTAAATTTAAAAAAAGGTGCTAAAAATTTGCTTGCTTTTTTGAAAAGAGAAGGTATTCCAATCGCTCTAGCAACTTCAAGTGTTGAATCTAGAGCTAGAATAATTTTGGATAGTAATGGTATACTGTCCCTATTTGACCATCTAGTTTTTGCAAAAGATGTAAAGCGAAGCAAACCTTACCCTGATATATTTTTAAAGGCCTGTAGTGATTTGAATGTTTTACCAGAGAATTGCTTAGTATTAGAGGATAGTGAAGCAGGGATTGAAGCAGCGTATAGAGCTGGGATACCAGTTGTTTATATTCCAGACTTAAAAATGCCAGCACAGTCTTTCTTAAATAAAACAGAACAAGTTTTTCAAGATTTAGATGCTGTCAGAGACTATTTAGAAAGTAGGAAGGAGAATCAATGAGTCAGGGAGTTCTAGATGCATTTATCACAGAAGTCATTGCAGAAAGTACCTTTGAGGAAATAGATCGAATCTACCTGATCAATCGTGTTCTGGCACGAGTGGGAGAAGGTGTTTTGGAAGTTGAGACTGATCTGGATAAATTGATTGACCTCAAGGACCAGCTGGTTGAGGAGGCAGTTAGATTAGAGACGATTGAGGATAGACAGACTGCGCGTGAAATCCTTGGTGCTGAGCTCATGGACTTGATTACACCTGCCCCTAGCCAGCTCAATCGGGACTTCTGGACGACTTATGCCTCCAATCCCGAGCAAGCTGTGGCTGATTTTTACCAGCTTAGTCAAAAGAACGATTATATCAAGGTCAAGGCTATTGCTAAAAACATTGCTTTCAAAGCACCAACTTCCTATGGGAATTTGGAAATCACCATCAATCTCTCTAAGCCAGAAAAGGATCCTAAGGAAATTGCGGCAGCTAAAAAGTCTAAGAATAGTAACTATCCAGCCTGCCAACTCTGCATGGAAAACGAAGGCTACCAGGGTCGCTTGGATCACCCAGCCCGCGCCAATCATCGGATTATCCGCTTTGACTTGGCTGGACAGGAGTGGGGCTTTCAGTATTCGCCCTATGCCTATTTTAATGAGCATTGCATCTTTCTGCACAGCCAGCACCTTCCTATGGCGATTAGCCGGCTGACCTTTGAGCGCTTGTTGGACATCGTTGAGACCTTTCCAGGCTATTTCGCTGGCTCAAATGCCGACCTGCCTATTGTTGGCGGCTCTATCCTGACTCACGACCACTATCAGGGCGGACGTCATACCTTCCCTATGGAAATAGCAGAGCTGGATTGCAGCTTTACTTTTAGAGGATTTGAAGAAGTAGAGGCAGGTATAGTCAAGTGGCCCATGTCCGTCATTCGGCTGAAATCTGAGAAGAAGGAACAGTTGATTGAGTTGGCTGACAAGATCTTGCAAGCTTGGCGGACTTATTCTGACCCAAGTGTGCAGGTGTTGGCAGAGTCTGAGGGTGAGCCTCACCATACCATCACACCGATTGCCCGCAGGAAAGATGGATCTTTTGAGCTAGACTTGGTCTTGCGGGACAATCAAACGTCGCCAGAACACCCAGACGGCATTTACCATCCTCATAGGGATGTGCAGCATATTAAGAAAGAAAATATCGGTCTGATTGAGGTGATGGGGCTGGCTATTCTGCCGCCTCGGCTCAAGGAAGAACTCAAACAGGTAGAACTTTTCCTACTAGGAGAAAACTGTCAGGTTGCTGCCTATCATCAGGAGTGGGCCAATCAACTCAAAGACCAGAATCCAGATGTTACCGCTGAGACGGTGGAAGGAGTAGTTCAGGCATCGGTTGGGCAAATTTTCAGCCGTGTATTGGAGGATGCTGGAGTTTATAAGCGAACAGAGGAAGGGCAGGAGGCTTTCATGCGCTTCGTCCAATCCGTTGGCATCCAGCCTTAGGAAATGTGTTATAATGAATCTAGCGTAACAGGGAAAGGAAGTTTTATGGCAATTTTAGTATTAGGTGGTGCTGGCTATATCGGCTCGCACATGGTTGACCGTTTGATAACAGCAGATAAGGAAGAAGTAGTCGTTGTTGATAATTTGGTGACTGGCCACCGGGCAGCCGTCCATCCGCAAGCAGTCTTTTATGAGGGGGATTTGGCGGATAAGGACTTTATGCGTGATGTCTTTGCCAAACATCCATCCATTGATGCGGTCATTCACTTTGCTGCCTTTTCACTTGTAGCAGAGTCTATGGTAGATCCACTCAAGTATTTTGACAATAACACAGCCGGCATGGTTTCCCTTTTAGAGGTCATGCAGGAATGTGGCGTTAAAAATATTGTCTTTTCTTCGACTGCTGCGACTTATGGCATTCCTGAGGAAGTTCCGATTCTGGAAACGACTCCGCAAAAGCCGATCAATCCTTATGGTGAGAGCAAACTCATGATGGAGACCATTATGCGCTGGGCAGACCAGGCCTATGGCATCAAGTTTGTAGCCCTGCGTTATTTCAATGTAGCCGGTGCCAAGCCTGACGGCTCAATCGGCGAGGACCACGGGCCTGAAACCCATCTCCTGCCCATTGTGCTTCAAGTGGCTCAGGGTAAACGAGAGAAGATTGCTGTCTTTGGCGATGATTACGACACTCCGGACGGGACTAATGTCCGCGATTATGTCCATCCTTTCGACTTGGCTGACGCCCATATTCTGGCTGTCGAGCATCTGCGTGCTGGACATTCATCAGATGCCTTTAACCTTGGCTCTTCGACTGGTTTTTCCAACCTGCAGATTGTAGAAGCAGCACGAAAGGTGACCGGACATCCTATTCCTTTGGAAATAGCAGATCGGCGCCCAGGAGACCCGGATACGCTGATTGCTTCCTCTGAGAAAGCAAGAAAAGTTCTGGGCTGGCAGCCGAAATTTGACAATATCGAAACCATTATCGAAACTGCTTGGAAATGGCATTCCAGTCATCCAAATGGCTATGATGATAGAGTTTAATAGCCCTCTAAAGCAAACCAGTAGGATTTACTGGTTTTTTTGTTTAAATCAAGTCTTAAACTAGAAGAGATTAGAAGGTCTCTTCACAGTTTGCCCTACTGAAGGCCTGTAATTTTTATGGTATAATGGGTTCATTATAATTTAAAGAGTTCTGAAGATTTCTATTTGACTCTTATAAAAAAGAATAGGAAATAATATGCACACGATTCTTGCTTTATATATCACCCTGATGCCGGTCATTCTGGCTGGAGTTCTGAATATGATCTTTTGCAAGTCTTCACTGCTAGAGGTGGCTTATCGACCAATGGATGCTGGGCTGATTTTAAAGGATGGGAAGAGGCTTTTTGGAGCTAACAAGACTTGGAAAGGTTTCTTTGGTATGATTGTCTGGGGAGCCTTGGCTCAGATCCTTTGGGGCTTGCTCTTAAAGAGTTTTCCTACCCTAGAGAAGCTGCACTTAGTCTATGCTTTCTACGAAAATACCGTGCTGTTTAATCTGGTACTTGGGTCTCTTTTGGGGCTGGCTTATGTTTTGTTTGAGCTGCCTAATAGTTTTGTCAAGCGCCGTTTGGAAATCAGAGAGGGCAAGACGGCGGAGAATGGCTGGAAATGGACCTTTATCTGGATTGACCAGATTGATTCCTTGATTGGATGTATTATTTTCTTGCTTTTCTATATCCCTCTGTCTTGGCAGAAGATGCTAGGCATTTTAATCCTAGGGGCGGGCACGCATCTAGGAGTCAATCGTCTGCTCTACTGGACTAAGCTTAGAAAAAATCGTATGTGAGATGGGAGTTTTTGATGAAAGAACTATGGCTGGAAAAAGAGCCTTCGGCCGTCTATGGCGGTAAAATCAATCAGTTAATCAGCCTCTGTCAACTAGGTCTTTCGGTTCCTAAGGCTCTGATTTTGCCAGCGGACCAAGTAATGGCTTGGCTAAGCGCAGCTCTGCCAGAATACTCAAAAGAGGGACTTAAAGAGTTCATCAAACTGGGCAAGGAGGGAATTGCGGAGCGTTTGCAGCAGTATCCCTTGGATCCAGCTTGGAAGCGAGAGTTAGCAGCCTTTTGCCAGGAAAATCAAGCTTATATTGTTCGCAGCAGTGCCCTTTTAGAAGACGGACAGGCCATGTCATTTGCCGGTCAATATAACTCGATTGGAAATTGCCGGACACTGTCAGAAATTGAGCAGGGCATTCGTTCTTGTCTGCTTTCTCTTTTTAATCCTGAAGCCTTGGCCTACTGGCAACGTCAGGGTCTTACTGAGCAGGATTTTGCCATGGCAGTGCTGATTCAGGAGCAGATAGAGCCCGACTTTAGCGGTGTCTGCTTTTCTCTAGACGTGGCAACAAATCAGGACCAGACCATGCTATTGGAGTATGTAAAAGGCTCAGCTGAGAGCTTGGTTAGCGGTCAAGTTAATCCTGATCAGTTGACTCTTCCTTGGTACAAGCCAGACTGGAGCCAATTTGAAAAGGCTGAAATCTCTCTTACAGTCTTGCAGAAACTGCATGCGCAAGTTTTGCAGATTGTGGCCTATTTTGGTCGGCCGATGGATATTGAGTGGTGTGCTGTCCAAGAGCAAGTCTATATGCTTCAGGCTCGGCCTATCACGACGGTACCAACTAAAATCGACAGTGGCCGCTGGACGACGGCGAATTTTCGGGATGGAGGCGTGGCGGCCCAGCCCTGTCCAAATCTGATGTGGAGCCTTTATCGCTATTCTTGGCAAGAGGCACTCTCCAGCTTTTTGCTGGCAATTGGCCTAGAGCCAGATGGTGTGATGCCGCCGCTGATGCGCCTGCATTATGCTCGGCCTTTCTGGAACTTAGGAGTGGTCAAGCAAGGTATGAAGCAGATTCCAGGCTATATTGAGCGAGACTTTGATGATGAGCTGGGAGTCAATAAAGACTACCAAGGTCAAGGTTTTACCAGCAAATTAAGTCCAGCCTTGCTCTTAAATTTCCTGCGGGTAGCTTTGAAAACGCAAAAAGTAACTAAGACTTTTCTGCATCAGGCGCCAGAGAAGCTGCAAGAGCTGCGCCAGCAATTTAACCTCCTGAATCAAGAAATCCAAGAACTGAACGACCAAAGCCCGCTGCAGCAGGTCGAGAGTCTTTGGCAGTTAGTGCTAAATCAGGTTTATTTAGACAGTGAGGGAACTTATTTCTGGCAGGCCTACATCAATACGGTCCAGCTGTCTATGAAAAAGACCAGTCTGCTCAAATGGCTGACGGTCGATGAATTTTTCCAATTGATAGCTAAGTTGGGAAATGTTTCGCATACCAAGCCTTTGGCTCGAATGCTGGAAGCTGCGGATCTTGTTTTGGCAGACGAGAAACTGACAGACGATTGGTTGAAGCTATCGGTGGAAGAGTTGCAGGAACTGACTGCACAATATCCTGAGCGAGCAGATTTCATTAAGATTCAGGATTTCCAAAAGGACTTTGGCTATCACTCGACACGGGAGCTGGACTTGCGAGTAGCGAGTTATGAAGAAGATGCTCATCAGGTCCTGACAGCAGTCCAGCAATTGGTTGCTGATTCAGCTTATTACCAAGCGGCCAAAGCTTCGCTCAGTCCTGGCTCGGAGTCTGAGCTGGATCTGGCTCATCTATCTCGAGCCAAGCAGAAAAAGATAGAAAAAATCAGTCAAGACCTTCGGAACTTGCTCTGGTGGCGGGAGGAGTTCAAGGATATTTCCACGCGCTATTACCACCTCATTCGTCAGATTAGCCTCAAACTCGGCCGAGCCTACGAAAAGCGAGGCTTTCTGAAAAATGAACAAGATGTTTTTTACATTAAGAAAGAAAGTCTGACTGCCTTTATGGAAGGGCAAAAGACTGCTGACCAGCTCCAAGAAGAAGTGGCTGATAATCGGCATTATTGCCAGGCCTATCGGAATTTTGAGCCAGTTGGTGATTTGACTGATAAAGAGATGAGTTTGGAAGAAGCGGCCCATGATAGTCAAGCTCTGCTGACGGGAATGCCAGCCAGCAGCGGTCAGGTGACCGGTCGGGTTCGGGTCCTCTTGGATTTGGCTGATATTGAGACGATTGAGCCGGGAGAAATCCTTGTCACTCGCTATACAGATACGGGTTGGAGCTATGTTTTCGGTATTCTGGGCGGTCTTGTGACAGAGTATGGCGGGGTTCTCTGCCATGCATCCATTGTCGCTCGGGAATGCGGGATTCCAGCTCTGGTCTGCGCTAAGAATGCAACTCAGCTGCTAGAAACTGGCATGATGGTAACTTTAGATGGAAGAAGAGGAGAAATAAGAATTCATGAAGAAGAATGAACCTTTGTTTATCGGTGAATACGATAAATCTGTTATCCTGACCTATATGGGCGCTGCTTTTGCACTGTTGGCAGTCTATGCCATCATTCATTCCCAGCTGCGTCTGGCCATGATGGCCTTTATCGTTAGCGGTATCTGTGACCTCTTTGATGGTGTGGTGGCGCGGCGGATGAAGCGGACTGAAAGCCAGAAGCGCTTCGGCATTGAGATTGATTCGCTCTGTGACATGATTAGTTTTGCGGCTCTTCCGGCTGTGCTCCTCATGACTCAGTTGCCCTTGGGAGTGGCCAATATCATCTTGGCTGTCCTCTATGTCTTGGCTGCGGTCACACGCTTGGCGCATTTTAACCGCTTGGCCAAGCATGATGAAGGATCTGGCTCTTATTTTATCGGCTTGCCCGTGACTTACAGCGCCCTATTTTTCCCTCTGACCTATCTGGTCTGTCAATGGCTGGCGCCTGGTTTCTTTGCCTGGGTGTGGCTTGGTTTGTCTCTTTTGTTGACCTTCCTATTTGTCTACAACTGCCGTATTCCCAAGCCCAATAAGCTGGCCTATCTGATCTTTGCGATTCTGGCTGTTGCAAGTCTGATTGGTCTGGGGGTTCTCCCGCATGGTTAAGGTCTATCTGAGAAGGACTGACCAAGTAGTGGAACCGACAGAATACAAGGCGGGTCTGTTAGACAAGCTTTATGGTACTGCTTGGGGCCGCTTCCTATTGCCTATCTTCACCCGACCTAGTCTGTCTTATCTTCTAACCTTGAAAGACTATACTGCTTTTTCTCGCAAGAAAATAGCAGCTTTTGTGGAAAATTATCAGCTGGATCTGGATGACTATGAAGATGGCCCCTATTCTAGCTTTGCGGCTTTTTTTCAGCGGAAAATCAAGCCTGGTCTGCGTCCAGTCTGTCCTGACCGTCAAGTACTGGCAGTGGCAGATGCCAAGCTAGAAGTTTTTACCATCAGTCAGGACTTGCAACTGATTATTAAAGGGCAGATGTATAGTCTAGCTGACTTACTGTTGGATGAAGAATTGGCTCAGTTGTTCAGTGGCGGAACAGCGCTGGTCTATCGTTTGGGAGTGGAAGACCTGCACCGCTATTTGGCAGCTGAATCCGGCAGAATTACCCAAAGACGAAAAATCAAGGGACGCCTGCATACGGTCAGACAGGTAGCCCAGAAGCAGCGCCTGATTTACAAGGAAAATAAAAGAGAATACTGTCTTTTAGATACCGACCTAGGACCTGTCCTGCAGATGGAAGTAGGGGCTCTCTTGGTCGGAAGAATATACAATCACAGTCAGGACCATTTGGTCAGGGGACAGGAGAAGGGATGCTTTGGTCTGGGCGGCTCAACCATTCTTGTCCTCTATCCAGCAGGTACGATTCGCATGGATCAGGATATCCTGACTCACTCAGACCTCGGAATAGAAACCCAGATTCAAATGGGTGAAAAGATTGGAGAAAAGCTATGTTTAAACGATTAGCTGTTTATTATAGGGAAATGTTTCCTTTGCTGCCGCGCTTTTTTGTGGCTGCCATCATGTTTTTTGAGATTTATTTTGTCCTCTTGCTCAATGACGGAGTAACCACCTTTCACTTTGACCATCAGGAGTTGATTGGTATTTTTACCATTTTTGTCTTTCTGATGATTCTGCGGATTGCGGATGATTTCAAGGACTACGAGACCGACAGACGTCTCTTTCCTCATCGGGCATTGCCATCTGGACGGGTGAAAAAGAAGGACTTGGCTGTTGCCCTCAGCTTTATCGTAGCTGTATCTGTACTTCTCAATGTTCTCTTTATGAACAATATCGGCTGGTTCCTCTTTCTCTACATCTACGGAACTCTCATGTCCTTCTGGTTCTTCAAGCGTGACAAGATTCAAAATTCTCTGCCACTGGCTCTAGTAACCCATAATCCGGTCATGATGATTTTGAATCTCTATACCATCTCTTTTGTCTGCTACAAGTACAATCTGCCTCTCTTGTCCCTGCCGACCGTCTTGCTGGCCTTTACCATGTATTTCCCAAGTCTGATCTGGGAAGTCTGCCGCAAGATTCGGGCGCCAAAAGACGAGACCGAGTATGTGACCTATTCAAAGCTTTTTGGCTACAAAAAAGCCACTCGTTTTATCGAGGTAGTGACTCTGCTGGATATCTTGACTAATTTCGCTCTCCTCTGGAATATTTCCCATGTCGGAGTGGTGGTCTTGGTGCTGAATGTTATCTGGATGACCGTCCAGTTTGAGCAGTTTATCAAGGATCCGACTCGCTTTAATATCCGGGAGCGGGTGGAACGCTATACCTATATCACGGAGACGACCATGGTTCTGTCCGTTGCTGTTTATCTCTTGATGGGGGTACTTTGATGAAAAGAATCAAGCAGACAGGGCTTGACCAGGTCGGAGGCAAGGCCTATCATTTGCTGAAAATGCAGGCTGCTGGTTTGCCGGTTCCTGACTTTGCGGTGTTTGCTTTTGACTTTTTTCAAGAATCTGCCAGCTCTGCTGACTTAGAGCGGATGGAAGTAGCCTATCGGTCTGGAGAATTGAACTTGTCCCAGCTCAGTCAGCAGCTGCAGGACTGGGCCAGAGAGCAGTTTGCGCAGGAAGACCTGACAGCAGCAGAAAACTGGATTCGGCAGGAATTTTCTCAGAAAGACTGTCGCTTCGCAGTCCGCTCATCTGCTACCATTGAGGATGGGAAGGCTTCATCCTTTGCCGGTCAGTTTGAGAGCCAGCTCAATGTGAAGACAGAGGGGCTCAAAGAAGCCATCCAAGCGACCTTGCTCTCTCTTTATCAGGAGTCGGCTCTTAGTTATCTATTTGAGCAAGGACTATCGTTGAAGCAAGCGCAGATGATTTGCCTTGTTCAGGTTATGCAGGAGGGAGATTTGTCTGGGATTTACTTTACAGCTAATCCCAAGGGCATTCTGAACGAGCACATCATTGTCATCGGTCGGGGCTTGGGCAATAAGGTTGTCGAGGATAAGATTCCTACGACAATGGTGACCCTCCATCCCAAGGACCAGCTCTTTTATACAGAGCAGACGGAGGACTCACCAGACGTATCACAGGAACAACTTGCGGAGTTACAGGCCTTGGCTGGTCATGTAAGTCAGCTTTTCGGACCTTATATGGATATGGAGTTTACCTTCGCAAATGGCCAGCTCTATCTCTTGCAAGTACGACCTATTACTACCTTGCCAGAGGGACAGCAGATTATTCTGGATAACAGCAATATTGTCGAGAGCTATCCTGGCGTTTCCAGTCCTCTGACTATTAGCTTTATTCAAGAGGCTTATGCCAGCATTTTCCGCAGTTTGGCTCAGCGTTTGGTTGGCAAGGATGCCCCTGAGTTGGCTGCCTATGAAACCACTTTTCAAAATATGCTGCAGCCGGTTAACAGCCGGGTTTATTACCAGATTCAGAGCTGGTATCAGCTCTTGCAGCTTCTGCCTTTTTCTAAGAGAATCATTCCTATCTGGCAGGATATGCTGGGAGTGCGAGAGACAGAGGTACCTCAGATGCCGGTGCACCTGTCTGCTTTCAAACGCCTGCAAATCATGCTCCGTATCATCCGAGAGTTTTGGACGTCTCCCAAGCAAATGCGACAATTGGAAGAGCAGTTTGCCCAGATTCAGCGCGAATACGAAGAGAGCTTTTCTCCCGCCGCAGATGCGGAGACCTTGATTGCCTTGGTCAGTAAGCTAAAAGAGGATATTCTGGCTCACTGGGACATTACGCTGGTCAATGACCTCTATGCTTTTGTCTATACTGGACTCCTGAAAAAATCGCGTCGCGGCGGAGCGGTTCAGGCTGAGATTGCAGGAATTGAGCAGATTGAAAGTATGAAGCCGGCTTTGGCTCTACAGGCTTTAACAGCTCAGCTAAAAGCAGAAGAAAATGCAGCGATTAGACAAGCTATGGAAACTGAAAGCTCAGAAGTTTTTCTAAGTCGCCAGCATCCTTTGGTCAAAGAAATAGTCCATTTTATCCATGAATTTGGTGATCGAGCTCCAGAAGAGTTGAAGTTAGAAACACCAACCTTCCGAACGCACCCAGAGCGTCTGATCAAGCTCCTGCTGCAAATGTGCCAGCAAGAGGAGAAGAAGTTGGCACCTCAGAAACTTGAAGAAGAGGTGCAAAAATCAGGCTGGTGGACGAATTTTCTTCGCAAGCGAGCCATGACTGGTGTTAAATATCGGGAAAGCTCACGCTTAAACCGCACACGAATCTACGGCATGATGCGGCAAATTTTCCGAACACTTGGCCAGCAATTAGCCGAGCAAGGGTTGCTGGCTACGCCTGACGATGTTTTTTACCTGACAAAGGAAGAGTTGTTTGAGCTGACCAGAAAGCCCAGAGATGTTAGTGGCTTTATAGCTGAGCGTCGGGAGAAGTTAGAGGCTGATAAGTGGCTGCCAACCTTTAGTCGCTATGTTTTTGCTGGACAGGTCTTTGAGAAATACCTAAAACCGCAAAACCGCACCAGCAGTCATAATACGGGCAATCAAGCCTTACAAGGGATTGGCTGCTCATCTGGTTTCGTTAAGGCTCAGGTTTTGGTCGTAGAAGATGTGCAGGAGATTGAATCTGCTCAGGACCGGATTATCGTGACCAAGATGACCGATCCGGGCTGGGTTTATCTTCTGACTCAAGCCAAGGGTGTCATTGCAGAGCAGGGGTCTTTGCTCTCTCACACAGCTATTATTTCCCGCGAGTTGGGTATTCCTTCTATTGTCAATGTTAGAGGAGCTTGCAGTCT
Organism: Streptococcus sp. HMSC062B01; assembly: GCF_001811085.1. Lineage (NCBI taxonomy): Bacteria > Bacillati > Bacillota > Bacilli > Lactobacillales > Streptococcaceae > Streptococcus > Streptococcus sp. HMSC062B01. The sequence continues at coordinate 4,246 of NZ_KZ672804.1, read as the reverse complement.
CTTGCAAAATGGCGACTGGATTGAGATGGATGGCCTTACTGGCAAGATTCGACTAGTCAAGGAGGAAGACCATGCTTGAAATTAAACCAGTCAAACCTAATACGACAGAGCTGGCCGATTTTCTAGCCCTGCCCAAGCAGATTTACCAGCCAGATCACCTCATGCAGTCGGAAGAGGAAGAACTGGCTTTAATTGAAGGCAGTCACCCGCTGAGTTCTGGCCTAGATACCTATGCCTTTATTGGCTATGAGGAGAGCCAGCCTTGTATTCGCGGACTTCTGACCTTCTATCCAGATGATGAGGCTGCTTACTTGGGATTTTTCGAGTCGATCAATGACCAGAAGGTTGCATCTGCTTTTATCGAGCATTTAGCAGGTTTTGCCCGCAGTCTCGGAGCTATTAAGATAATCGGTCCCGTACAGGCAAGTTTTTGGCTAGGCTATCGAATGCAGCTGACTGGAACAGAGGAGCTCCCTTTTACAGGGGAGCCTCATAATCCAGCCTATTATCCTGAGCTGTGGCAGGCAGCTGGTTTTGAGCTCAAGGAGCGCTATCTGTCCAATTTTTATCCCAAGGTCAGCAATCAAACTCATCAGGATAAGCTGGCTCATCGCTTTGAGTCTTTTGAAGAAGCGGGTTTCACCATTTGCTCTCCCGAAAAGAAGGATTGGGAAGAAGCTTCGCTGCAGGTTTTTGAGCTCCTCAATCGCCTCTATCAAGATTTTCCAATTTATCGGTCTATTTCCAGTCAGCAGTTCAGTCAGATTTTTCAAAAATACCAGTATATTCTTGATTTTTCTATGGTTAAGCTGGCCTATAAGGAGGGCAAGCTAGTTGGTTTTCTGATTGCCATGCCGGACTACGGATCTCTGGTTTATCAAAAGCTGACTCCTTTTAACCTAGCCAAGCTTTTCTGGACCAAGCGTTTTCCCAAACGTTATACGATTATGTATCTAGGAGTAGATGAGCAATTCTTGGGATTAGGCTCTGCCTTGGCCTATCCGATTTTTAAAGAAGCGCAGAAGCGACAAGCTTCAGCTATTGGTGCCCTGATTCATCAAAAAACCGTCACACGGCACTATGCAGCAGAATTGCAAGGAGACAAGCATGAGTATGGTCTCTTTGAATTAAGATTGTATTCGTAGTTACTAAAGCATATTTACAAAAGCAAGTTTTCTGAGAGGAAACTTGCTTTTTATTTCAAAAGATAAAAATGAATAATATGTTTGGTTGAAAAAGAAGTAAATTTCAGTATTAAAAGATATATTTTTAAGCAAAGAAATTGTCTTTTTGAAAAAAATCCAGTAAAATTTTAAGAGATTATTATATTATGAAAAGGGAATTATTATGGAAAAAAGAATCACTGGTGATAGGTTCCAGCGCTATTCTTTAAGAAAGTTATCAGTAGGATTGGTTTCCGCTACTATCGGAAGCTTCTTTTTTAGTACGGCGATAGCAGGAAATGTAAGTACGATTGAGGCTGCAGAAGTATCAGCTAGACAAACTATTCCTGTTCAATATCACTACGTAGTAGAGTCTGAACTGACTGAGGCTGAAAAGAATGCGGTCGTTAAGGAGCTTCCAAAATTTGTAGAAGAAAACTCTGACGCTTATTATTTAGTATATCGTCCAAAAACTCAGGGGCTGTTGGAAAATAATCTGCCGAGGACGGGATACTCAAGTCTGTGGGAAGCAACTTTTACAGTTGCTGGGCTGACTTTAGCAGTCTTAGTAATTGCACGAGGTAGAAATGGTAAGCGATACCTGTCTTCTATTTTGCTGGTGACGGGTCTAGGCTCTATTCTCTTAGCTCCTTCTGTGTTTGCAGTGACCAATATTGAATTAGCAGCTTACAATCAAAGGCTGAATTTGTCAGTAGGAGATAAGCTGCCTGAGCCTTTAGAGATAACCGGTTTTGAATATGTCGGATATCTAAAAAGTGGTGAACAGGTCAAGGAGAACGCAGCAGGAAATCATCAGCTTCCTATGGCACAAAAGGACTTGTCAGCTGTTGAAGTCAATAAGCAGGCGGGCAAATCTGTGAGTTTTTCTGAGAATCCAAGTACTCCCAATAAGCCAGTATCTACTGAAACAGAGAAACTGACAGAGCAAGAAAAAGCTGTTGCTGTCAAGGAGCGCGAGTCTGATCGACGTTTTCCAGTCACTGAATTACCTGAATTGCAACTCAAGAGCCAAGACAGCACCCAAACCCAAGTTCTGCCTTATCAAACTGAGTACCAATATTCAAATGAGCTTGCAGAGGGACAATCTCAAATTATTCGTAAAGGCATATCTGGTACACGTACTGTTATCACACGAAATTATATTGCAGGTACAGATATTGTAAAAAGTGAAGTGGTTTCAGACCAGGTTACTTCTACGCCTATTTCGGAAATTATTTTAGTTGGAACAGCTACAGCCAAATCTGTACCAAAAGAAGCACCAGTTCAAGAAGTTCCTGAGTTGACCAACTACGGTACAGCCCCTGAAACAGCACCTGTCCAAGAAGTTCCTGAGCTGACCCACTATGGTACAACTCCCGAGACAGCACCAGTGCATGAAGTTCCTGAGTTGACCAACTACGGTACGACTCCTGAAACAGCACCTGTCCAAGAAGTTCCTGAGTTGACCAACTACGGTACAACTCCTGAAACAGCGCCAGTGCATGAAGTTCCTGGGCTGACCGATTATGGTACAAGTCCTGATACAGCACCAGTGCATGAAGTTCCCGAGTTGACCAATTACGGTACAACCCCTGAAACAGCGCCTGTTCAAGAGGCTCCAGAACTGGCAGAATATGGCACCAGTACCGAGACAGCCCCAATTCACGAGACTCCAGAACTGACGGAATATGGCACAGCACCAGATACAGCACCAGTGCATGAAGTTCCCGAGTTGACCAATTATGGTACAACCCCCGAAACAGCACCAGTGCATGAAGTTCCAGAATTGACGACTTATGGCACAAGTCCTGATACAGCTCCTATTTATGAGAACTCTGAGTTGGAATTGACTACAAATGACGAGGTTAGAATAGAAAAGATTGATTTTTCTATTGAGGAGCAGTATACAAATGAGATTCCAGAGGGGAGTCGTAAAATAACAACTCCGGGAGTTCAAGGCGAACGGACCATCAAGACCCGCGTCTACAGTTCCAACGGTCAAGTGGTTGACCGCCAAGAGTTGTCTAACGAGGAAACCCTAGCTCCCGTAACTCAAATCGTCAAAGTCGGCACAGCTAAGACAAGCATGGTACCGAACGATGCACCGAAAGCAGACACTTTGCCAGAGTACCCACTGACTTACACGGATGAAACGCGTGTAGAGAAAGTAGCTTTCACCATCGAGGAACAATATACCGATGAGTTGCCACAGAACGCTCGTCAAATTGCGACTCCAGGAGTCCAAGGTGAACGAACTATCAAGACTCGTGTCTACAGTTCTAACGGTCAAGAGATTGATCGCCAAGAGTTGTCTAACGAGGAAACCCTAGCTCCCGTAACTCAATTCGTCAAAGTCGGCACGGCTAAACCAAATATGGTACCAAACGATGCGCCGAAAGCTGACGCTTTGCCAGAGTATCCACTGACTTACACGGATGAAACGCGTGTTGAGAAGATTAACTTCTCTATTCGTGAAGAAGAGACTGACGAACTTGTTCGAGATGCTCGCCAAATCGCAACACCGGGTGTCCAAGGAGAGCGAACCATCAAGACCCGTGTCTACAGCTCCAATGGTCAAGAAGTTGACCGCCAGGAGTTATCGAATGAGGAGACTCTCGCTCCAGTGACGCAAGTTGTCAAAGTCGGAACAGCTAAGCCGCATATGGTACCGAACGATGCGCCAAAAGCAGATGTTTTGCCAGAGTATCCGCTGACTTACACAGACGAAACCCGCGTAGAGAAAATAAACTTCACAATTCGAGAAGAAGAAACGGACGAACTTGTTCGAGATGCTCGCCAAATCGCAACACCGGGTGTCCAAGGCGAGCGAACCATCAAGACCCGTGTCTACAGTTCCAACGGTCAAGAAATTGATCGTCAAGAGCTTTCCAATGAAGAAACTCTAGCTCCAGTAACACAAGTCGTCAAAGTTGGTACAGCTAAACCACATATGGTACCGAATGAAGCTCCGAAAGCAGAGGCATTGCCAGAATACCCGTTGACTTACACCGACGAAACCCGTGTAGAAAAAATTAATTTCACTATTCGTGAAGAAGAAACGGACGAACTTGTTCGAGATGCTC
>NZ_KZ672803.1:0-353 GCF_001811085.1 Streptococcus sp. HMSC062B01 | reverse complement strand
AGAAGGCACATGGAGCTTCAAGTCATATGACAAGCCGTCTGAAACCATCAATGGAGCGGACGCCCACTTTATCGGTACTTGGGAATTCACCCCAACCCCAACTTACAAAGCTACTCACGAGTTTGTCAGTGGAACTCCAGGTAAAGAGCTTCCACAAGAAGTAAAAGATCTGCTTCCAGTAGCTCAAACAGACTTGAAAGATGGTAGTCAAGCAACGCCAATGCAACCAAGTAAAACAGAGGTTAAGACAACAGAAGGCACTTGGAGTTTCAAATCATACGATAAGACTTCTGAAACCATCAATGGAGCAGACGCACACTTCGTAGGAACATGGGAATTCACCCCAGCGCCAA
>NZ_KZ672802.1:14597-15474 GCF_001811085.1 Streptococcus sp. HMSC062B01 | reverse complement strand
GCCTCCACGAGTGCATCTGTATCTGCAAGCGAATCCGCGTCGACGAGCGCGTCTGTAAGTGCGAGTGAATCAGCCTCCACGAGCGCGTCTGTCAGTGCCAGTGAATCCGCATCGACCAGTGCATCAGTCTCTGCAAGCGAATCCGCGTCGACGAGCGCATCTGTTTCAGCAAGTACGTCCGCTTCAACGAGTGCCTCAGTAAGTGCTAGCGAATCGGCTTCAACGAGTGCATCTGTAAGTGCCAGCGAATCGGCCTCAACGAGCACATCGGTAAGTGCGAGTGAGTCTGCTTCAACCAGTGCTTCAGTATCAGCTAGCGAATCGACTTCAACGAGTGCATCTATATCTGCAAGCGAGTCCGCGTCAACGAGTGCCTCAGTAAGTGCCAGCGAATCCGCTTCAACGAGTGCCTCAGTAAGTGCGAGCGAATCTGCGTCGACGAGCGATTCAGTATCTGCGAGTGAGTCTGCATCGACGAGTGCCTCAGTAAGTGCGAGCGAATCCGCGTCAACCAGCGCTTCAGTATCTGCCAGTGAATCAGCCTCAACGAGTGCGTCAGTTTCTGCAAGCGAGTCCTCGTCAACCAGCGCTTCAGTAAGTGCAAGCGAGTCCGCATCGACGAGCGCATCTGTTTCAGCAAGTACGTCCGCTTCAACGAGTGCCTCAGTAAGTGCTAGCGAATCGGCTTCAACGAGTGCATCTGTAAGTGCCAGCGAGTCCGCGTCAACGAGTGCGTCTGTATCTGCTAGCGAATCGGCTTCAACGAGTGCATCTGTAAGTGCCAGCGAATCGGCCTCAACCAGCGCGTCAGTAAGTGCGAGTGAATCAGCTTCAACGAGTGCATCAGTAAGTGCGAGCGAATCGGCCTCCACGAGTG
>NZ_KZ672802.1:0-14497 GCF_001811085.1 Streptococcus sp. HMSC062B01 | reverse complement strand
CAGTAAGTGCGAGCGAATCGGCCTCCACGAGTGCTTCAGTAAGTGCGAGTGAGTCCGCGTCAACGAGCGCTTCGGTAAGTGCGAGCGAATCCGCATCCACGAGTGCGTCTGTAAGTGCGAGTGAGTCCGCCTCAACGAGTGCATCTGTTTCTGCAAGCGAATCAGCATCGACGAGTGCGTCTGTATCTGCTAGTGAGTCTGTATCGACGAATGCATCAGTAAGTGTTAGCGAATCAATGTCTGTTAGTGAGTCACTATCATTGAGTATTAGTACATCTGTGCTACACAGCCAGCTAAATGATATATATGAAAGCGAATTGTATTCACTAAGTCTTTCTGAAAGTTTGTCTGCTTCACAATCGCTTAGCCAGAGCCTGTCTGAGAGTCAATCTTCTTCAGCAAGTCAATCAATGCATGATAGGATTTCTAAAGGACAACTTCCTCGAACAGGTGAATCTGAAAACAAAGCATCCATTTTGGCTTTAGGGTTAGGAGCTTTGGGATTGGCGTTTAAGAAAAGGAAGAAAAATGAGTCAGAGGATTAAACATTAATTAAAGCAGGAAGTTTTTGAACTTCCTGTTTTGATTTTGTTATCAAAATCCTTGATATTCTAGCTTTTTCTAGCAATATTTTATATAATATCTAGTATAGCTTGATGTATTTGTACTTGATGTATTCAACTAAAAATTGGATAAGTAATTATCAAGAAAATCGCAAGTAATTATGGACATAAAAATATAGTAAAATCTAGATTTAAAAACTCTTTCTATTTTTGCTAAAAAACTCTATGATTTCTTGATTTTACAGTTGTGAAAGAGTTACAAATAATTTTCGAGATTCAGATTTAATTAGGGTGTAATCGTATAGGGAGTAAGTTTGCTAAGTGGATAAGTTAGAGAATAAAAGTATGGCTAACTATGATGAATACCGAGCAGTTGTTATTTGTGCCAGCTTTTCTGATTGTAATCAAGTTTTAACCACCATTAAGTCCATCGTCTGCCACAATCGCTTTATAAAGTTTTATGTCATCAACAATGATTTTCCAACAGAGTGGTTTGTCAGCATGCAAAAAAAGCTGGCCAAGCTGGACTGCCCGATCGTCAATGCTCGGGTGGATGCTTCGCTGGTGTCAAATTTTAAAACGGATATTAGTTATACAGTTTTCCTGCGCTATTTTGTAGCGGATTTTGTTGAGGAAGAACAAGCTCTTTATTTGGACTGCGATATTGTAGTAACACGTGATTTATCGGAAATTTTTGCAGTTGATTTAGGCTCCCATCCGCTTGGAGCGGTAAGAGATCTGGGTGGAGAAGTATATTTTGGCGAGCAGATTTTTAATTCAGGTGTTTTACTAATTAATGTGAACTACTGGAGAGAAAACGATATTGCAGGTCAATTGATTGAGATGACTGATAACTTACATGATAAAGTTACTCAGGATGACCAAAGTATTCTCAATATGTTCTTTGAAAATCGCTGGCTGGAGCTGCCTTTTCCTTATAACTGCATTACGCTGCACACGACCTTTTCGGACTATGAGCCAGAAAAAGGGCTCTATCCGCCTGTAATTCACTATCTGACCGAACGCAAGCCTTGGAAAGAGTACACCCAGTCTATCTATCGTGAGGTCTGGTGGTTCTATCAGGGACTGGATTGGTCGGATATACAGGAGCCAGTTGGAGCCCTGACTCAAAAGATGGTGGAGGGGGAAGATGACTCTAGTCTGTCCTGCCTAGTCTACACCTACTCTTGTGATCTGTTGCATATCAACTATTTGATTCAAGCCCTGCCTGCCTGTCATTTCTACATTGCGGCTCCAGTAGTGGTGGCAGAGCCAATCACGCGTCTGCTCCAGTATCCTAATGTCAGCGTCAGTTCAGATATTGCGGGCATTCCGGCTCTCTTGGAGTCGCTGGAAGCCAAGTCTCAGCTGCTGCTGGATATCAATGCCGGCGATGAGGTGGGTGGTATCATTGCTCGCTTTAAGTCTGCTGGTAAGCCAGTCTTTGCCTTTGACAGCACAGCCCATGGCCAGCAGGGGCAGGAAGTCTTTCCAGCTGATAATCCTGAAATCATGGTTCAGGCTATTGAGAAGCTAGGCATGGCCGAGCCTGAGGAGCGGCAGATTTCTGTACTCTCTATCGACCAGTCGCTGGATTATCTCTTGGAGAAAGGTGCTTCAGTGGTTCGTTTTGGAGATGGGGAGATGGATTTGATTGCAGGTCGTGGTATACCTTATCAGGAGTACGACCCTGAGCTGTCAGCGCGTTTGAGAGAGATGATGGCTATGGAAAGCAATGAGCGTTTGATGATTTGTCTGTCTGATGTATTTACAGGGCTAGAGCGCTATTCCATTGATGCCCAGAATTTTTGGAAAGCTCATCTGCAGCACCATTTGGCAGATTATCTAGAAATTTGCCGGGCACCTTGGTATGGGTCGACTTTTATTTCCCGTCCTTATATCGACTTGGAAGATAAAACACCGTCTGCGGGCTATTTTGCAAAGCTCAAGCAGCTATGGCAGGACAAGGACCTCTTGATCGTAGAGGGCTTGACTTCCCGGTCTGGTGTGGGCAATGACCTCTTTGATGGAGCTAGGTCCATCAAGCGGATTATCTGTCCTTCGCGCAATGCCTACAGCAAGCTGGAGGCCATCAAGCAGGCTGTTCGAGAGCATGCCGATAATCGTCTGATTTTGACTATGCTAGGTCCGACGGCTAAGGTCTTGGTCTATGATCTGGTGCAGGAAGGTTATCGGGCGCTGGATATTGGGCATATTGACTCAGAGTATGAGTGGTTCCAGATGGGAGCTAGTCACAAGATCAAGCTATCGCACAAGCATACAGCTGAGCACAATTTCGATCAGGATATTGAGTATAGAGACGACCAAGCTTATGACAGTCAGATTGTTGCCAATCTGGCTCAGGAATGAAGATTAGAAAAAGAATATGAAAGTTAATATTACCAATCTATACGGTATGTCTGGCCAGAGTACGGCCTTGATTGCCCAGAATGATGTGACCAAGCTAGCCAAGCAACTGGGCTTCAATGAACTGAGTTTTTATTTTTACGATATTTACAGCGACAGCCAGTCGGAGCTCAGTCGGCGTCTGGACGGTATCATGGCTAGTGTTGGCTATGGCGATGTGGTTATCTATCAGTCGCCCACTTGGAATGGTCGGGAGTTTGACCAGGCCTTTATCAGCAAGCTCAAGATTTTGCAGGCCAAGCTGATTACTTTTATCCATGATGTGCCACCACTTATGTTCCCGTCAAACTACTATCTGATGCCGGAGTATATCGATATGTACAATCAGTCAGATGCGGTCATCGTTCCTTCTGAGCAGATGCGGGACAAGCTTCTGGCAGAGGGGCTGACTGTGAACAAGATTTTGATCCAGCGCATGTGGGATCATCCCTATGATCTGCCTCTGCATCAGCCTCAGTTTGCGCCTAAGCTCTATTTCGCAGGAAGTGTGGAGCGTTTTCCACATCTGATCAATTGGTCTTATGCTACGCCACTAGAGATTTTTTCGCCTGAGGAAGAGTCAAATCCAGAGGCCAATGTCAGCTATTGTGGCTGGGTTAGCAGGCCAGAGCTGCTCTTGGAGCTGTCCAAGGGCGGTCTAGGCCTTGTATGGGGTGTTGAGGATAATCCAGCAGACGAGCCGGAATACTATGGTCTCAATATCTCTCATAAGTCTGCCACCTATCTGGCAGCTGGGATTCCGGTCATCGTCCCTTCTTACCTGTCCAATGCAGAGCTGATTCGCGAGCGTGGTCTGGGCTTTGTCGTAGACAGTTTGGAAGAGGCCAGTCGGATCGTTGAAAATCTGACTGTCGAGGAGTATCAGGATATGGTCGAGCGGGTTAGAAAGTTCTCTTTCTTGCTTAAGGAAGGCTATTTCAGTAAAAAAGTATTAATTGATGCGGTGATGGAAGTCTTGTCCTAAAATTCTCAAGCCATCATCATAAGGAGTCAGAGTGAAGTCATTTTTTAAACCGCTTATTCTCAAAAAGTTTCTTTGGACCTTACTTTTCGTATTTATCTATGTTTTGGGAAGTAAGTTGACTCTTCCATTTGTTGATGTCTCGAGTATAGCTAAACTAAATGGAGATTCAGTAACACTAAATTATGCAGCTGCTTTGATGGGTGGAAATTTAAGGAGTATGTCTTTTTTTTCGATTGGACTGGCCCCTTGGATGTCGTCTATCCTCATCTGGCAAATGTTCACTGTTTCGAAACGATTGGGACTTAATAAACTTTCTATGGAGAGTCAAGAAAAGAGAAGGATGTTGTTGACTCTAGCTATTGCTCTGATTCAATCCTTAGGTTTAGTTCTTAATTTGCCTTTGAAGACAGTGGCAGGAGTTGGACAAGGAACGATTGTCTTCCTGGATACCTTGATCTTAATAGCGGGAACATATTTTCTTATTTGGCTGACTGACCTTAATTCATCAATGGGGCTTGGAGGTTCCATTATGATTGTCATGGTCAGTATGATCTCCTATATTCCGCAGGACATATGGCTTTCGATCCAAGAACTCAAAATTTCTCCTCTTATTTTAGCTGTAGTAGGGCTTTTGAGTCTTTGTTTTCTATATCTTGCTGTTCTAGTTGAAAGAGCCAAGTATAGAATACCTATCAATAAGATAAATATCCATAATCGTTTTAAAAAATATTCCTACCTAGATATTCGAGTGAATGCTGCTGGGGGTCTTCCTATTATGTATGCCATGACTTTGGTCAGTATTCCCCAGTATTTCCTCATGCTCCTTCTGTTTTTTCAACCAAATAATAGGCTGGTGAAAGAATGGATTCTAAGGTTAGCGATGGGTGGAATACCTTGGTTGATTCTCTATCTGCTGACTATTTTTATTCTGGCTTGGGCTTTTGCTTTTATTAATGTTAACAGTGATCAAATTGCAGAGCGGATGCAAAGGAGTGGGGAATATATAGAAAATTTGTATCCTGGTGAAGCAACCCGTCGTTATATTCACAAAATCGTAGGTTATTTTGCCTTTGTCGGAGCGCTTTACCTAGTTTTGGTGGCTGGTCTTCCAATGCTTCTGATCCTCTTGGATATTCGCTATATGAGGCTTGGTATGATTCCTGGTATGTTTATGATTTTTATTGGCATGGTCTTTTCTATTAAGGATGAGGTAGATACTTTAACACTTAATGACCGTTATCATTCATTATTCTAGGAGGAACTATGTATTATTTTATTCCTTCATGGAGTGGAAGTGGAAAGAGGGTTTGGCATCGAGATATTATTCCCTGGTACCGCTCTATGCAGAGACTTGAGTTTGATGACACTATTCATCAGATTCGGATTTTTCAAAGTGAGGATCTGCCAGTCAAACTCCTCTTACAAGCCTATATGCCACATGCTCGTTATTTTTTACATCGCCAAGATATCTTTGAGACGGAATACTATTCAGTTTTTGATGAGATCCAGGCTGTAGAATCTAATTATATGCAGGTTTTACAAATCAAAGATCTTGAATGGGAAGATGATTGTGAATTTATTTATACTCCATTTTTGATTATCGTACGCAGGCAAGGACAGCTTTATGCTCATGTCGAGTTTGGAGTAGAAGGCTTTATCAGTTTTATTAAATTTTTCAAGGATGACCAGCTTGAAAAGCTTAAAATTTTTGATGATAGAGGCTTTATCTCCAGTATTGTCTACTATGAAGATGGTCAGGAAGTATACCGGGACTATTTAAATCTAAATGGTGTTTGGCGTATTCGAGAATACCTAAAGACTGAGAGTAGTCATGTAGTAGTCAATCCAGTCTTTTCTCAAGACTTTGATAAGCTGGAGTATGAATGCATGCCAGATTTGATTCTTGAGAAGCTGGGATATTATATTTCTCATAATGTTGAAGAAGACAGCCGATTTGTAGTCGCTGCACAACCTTTTGCTAATCAAGGAGTGCTAGATCTGTTACCTCAACATTCTCATAGTATTCTCAGTTTTTTTCACGAACGTAATCAAGCAAGCAATATAGAGAATTTTAAAGCTGATTTGGAGTACGTGGACTTGGTATTGACAGATCGAATGGATTTCAAAGAGACTCTTCAGAATCATTTTCCTCTTCAGGCAGAGAAGATTCATTACTTGTCTCCATTTGATACACGTTTGCAGCTAGGAAAGAGTCAACAACGTCATGAGTCAAAGATTTTTTATCAAATTGATCTTAGTGAGCTTTTGAATGACTATGCTATTTTTAAGGTTCTGTTTTATGTAGCCCAGCATCCAGACACGGAACTGGTTATCGGTGTATACAATGCATGGCAAGAGGGTATTAAACAGGTGGAGAATAAAGTAGAGGAACTCATTTCTGATTACTTGGATTTAAAAGATTTTATAAAAAAATCTTTTAAAAATAACCAAGCAGAAAACCCTTTGCCAGAAAACCAAGAGTTGGAATACCGATTTAGGATTAGGAACATTACAGATGAGCTTAGCCTGATTCAAGAGTTGGATGATACTCGTCTTATTATTGATTTAAGCCAGCAACCTAATCTTTATACACAAATTGCCGGTATCTCAGCTGGTATTCCACAGATCAATCTGGTTGCTTCTGACTATGTGACTCATTTACAAAATGGCTATATTCTTGACTCTATCTCTCAACTTGCAGTTGCTGCAGATTATTATTTGCAGGGGCTAAAAAATTGGAATCAGGCCTTGATTTATTCAATCGAAAAGATCAAACTGAATACTGGACATCAAGTGATTAAGCGGTGGGAGAAGTGGCTCAAGGAGGCTATAGATGAAAAATAAGCTGAAGATCTTACAGATTGGTTCCATCGATTGGAGCAAGGAAGTGGTAATCCCGGATAATATGGATTGGTACTATTTCTTTCCTCACTCTCAGCTGGCTATCAAAAAAGTTATGGAAATGGAGAAAATCAACCATTTCAGTGCCATTATTGTAGATGATTTAGACTTGATTCCAGATTTATTTTTGATTGAATCAAGTATTATTCCTTATACTATTTTTTTCAGTAAAAAGCAGCAAGCCATACAAGAGCCGATCGCCTTTTTCCTTAAACGATATTGCGCTCAACAGGTAGATCTAAGTGATAGACCAAATTTACTGAGAAAACTTTCTAAGGCACTTTTTCGTGGCCAATATGGAGATAAGATGACACCTCTTGATATGGTCGTTAGTCCAGGTTTTAAGGGCAGGATTTGTCACAATGGCTATGAAAATTTGGAATTGGAAGGAAATTTTGGATCAGACTTTAGGCCAATTGTGTCTTGGAAGTATAATATTGTAGCAAGCAAGAAAAATCCTGTAGAAATTTGGCTTGAATACGAAAAAGACTTTAGCTGCGAACTTCGCTTAAGAATATATAATATTCAGGAAGGTTCGGCTGGTGATCTTGTTAGAGAATCAGTTTTTTCGGAAACTGATATGCAGGAAGCCATTGTTTTAGATAATGATTTCACTTCCTTTTTAGGAATCACTTTAGAAGCCAGAGGCTTTGGTACTTTAAAAATTGGTGCCTTCCACCAACGTTTGACTCGCTATGAATTTGGTAAGTTTGTTTTGGGAGGTGAAATTTTAAAGGATATCCATCGGCAGGAAATCAATTATTTCTTTTATCCTGGAGATTTTAAGCCACCTTTGGTTGTTTATTTTTCTGGCTATCGTAGAGCAGAAGGCTTCGAAGGATTTGGTATGATGAGAGGTCTAGGTTGCCCTTTTCTTTTGATTTCTGATCAGCGATTAGATGGTGGTGTCTTTTATCTAGGTAGCGATGAATTAGAAGAAGGTATTAGACGCATAATCCAAGAACATATGGAATTACTAGGTTTTTCTGAACGAGAATTAATCCTATCCGGTATATCCATGGGAACCTATGGCGCCGCTTATTACGGGGCAGATTTTAGCCCTAGAGCAATTATTTTATGTAAACCACTTGCTAATCTTGGAACGATTGCTAAACGAGGCCGTCTTCAGTTACCAGAAGTTTTTCCGATGGCTCTTGATATACTTCATCATCATACAGGAGGAAAAGACCTAGAAAATGTTATGGAGCTAGATAATCGTTATTGGGAAAAAATTAAAAGGGCGGATTTAAGCCACACTATTTTTGGCCTGGCCTACATGAAGGAAGAAGACTATGATCCAACAGCTTACGAAGATTTAGTACAATACCTCTATCCAACTGAAACCCAGTTAATGAGCAATGGGATTTCAGGTCGCCATAATGACGATTCTACTATGGTGATCAATTGGTTTATGAATTATCATCGCATCATACTGGAAAAAGAATTTGGAAGAAAGAAATGAAGATTCAAAAACATAAGGAAATTTACTGGGGAGAATTGAGAGGTGCGTCTATCTCAAAAACTAGAAAAGATTTCACCTACTTGTATGGTTCAACCATCATATTTCATTCTCCTGACCAGGTCTATTTTGAAAACAAATTAATGGCTTCTGGTCAAACGATTCATGAATGGTCCTCCAGTTGGAACTATCAAGGAGATAGACAGATTCCTTCCCTTCCTTTGCTAAAAAGGGGAAGATCTTATTCTTTGACTAGAGATATGACTTCCTACCCTTCCGAAAGTGTTTTTTTAAAACTTATTTTTTTCGATCGTTATAATAGAGAGGTTAGCAATCATGTAGAGCGTTCGAATAAAATGACTTTTACTTACCCTAAAGAAGCTTACAGCTATAAAGTACAGCTTCTTAGTGCGGGTGTTGAGTCTTTTGAGTTTCGTTACTTAAGAATTGAAGAAATTTTAGAGGAGTCAAATGGTTAAAAATTTTTTTCATATTCGGCGCTTAAAGAAAATTCTAGCTAAAATTAAGAGTTTTGAAAAAGAGATGTCAAGTCTGTCAGATTTAGACCTACAGAAAAAAACTGTCGAATTCAAGAAGAGATTAGCTGATGGGGAAAATTTGGATCAACTTTTGCCAGAAGCCTATGCTGTTGTTCGAGAAGCGGATAAAAGGATTTTAGGATTGTTCCCTTACGATGTCCAAGTCATGGGAGCAATTGTCCTCCACGAGGGAAATATTGCTGAAATGGCGACAGGTGAAGGTAAAACTTTGACAGCGACTATGCCACTTTATCTAAATGCCTTGTCTGGTCAAGGAGCTATGTTGGTCACTCCTAATTCCTATCTGGCTTTGCGAGATGCGGAAGAAATGGGACCTGTCTACCGTTTTTTAGGCCTGACAATTGAGACAGCCGTGAGAGCGGATGAATCCAAGCCTTTGGAGACCAAGGAGAAACGTAGGATCTACCAGGCAGATATCCTATATACAACCAATAGCGCTTTAGGATTTGACTACTTGATTGAAAATTTAGCCGAGAATAAAAAGAATCAATTTCTAAGAGAATTTAACTACGTCATCATAGATGAGATTGACTCTATTCTTTTAGACAGTGCGCAAACTCCTTTGATTATATCTGGCGCTCCGCGTGTCCAGTCAAATTTCTATGACATGATGGACACTTTAGTCCAAACTCTCTATGAAGATGAGGATTATTGCTATGATGATGAGAAGAATGAAGTTTGGCTGACCCAGAAAGGAATTCGAGCAGCAGAGTCTTTCTTAGGATTAAACCATCTCTTTTCCAAAGAAAATCAGGAATTGGTTCGACATCTCAATCTAGCCTTGAGAGCTCATATGGTTTATAAAAAAGACCAAGACTATGTGGTACGACAAAGTGAAAATGAAGCAGAAGTAGTGCTTTTAGACCGTGCAACCGGTCGCCTTATGGAATTAACTCGTCTTCAAGGAGGGCAGCATCAGGCGATCGAAGCCAAGGAACATGTTAAACTAACTCAGGAAACACGTGCCATGGCCTCCATAACTTATCAGAATCTTTTTAAACTCTTTCGAAAACTCTCGGGTATGACTGGGACTGGAAAAGTTGTAGAAAGTGAATTTCTAGAAACTTATTCTATGTCTGTCGTTAAGATTCCAACAAATTGCCCTGTCATTCGAAGAGATTATCCTGATCAGATTTACCAAACCTTGCCTGAAAAAGTATTTGCTTCACTGGATGAAGTAAAGCATTATCATGCAAAAGGAAATCCTCTTTTGATATTCACTGGTTCTGTTGAGATGTCTGAAATCTATTCTTCTCTCTTACTGAGAGAAGGAATTGCTCACAACTTGCTAAATGCTAACAATGCGGCTCGAGAAGCACAGATGATTGCTGAATCTGGCCAGCTTGGTGCGGTGACTGTAGCTACATCCATGGCTGGTCGAGGAACAGATATTAAATTAGGTCCAGGAGTAGCTGATCTAGGTGGCTTGGTTGTTATTGGAACTGAAAGAATGGAAAACCATAGAATTGACCTACAAATTCGTGGCCGTTCAGGCAGGCAAGGTGATCCGGGGATCAGTAAGTTTTTCATTTCATTGGAAGATGATTTACTTAAGAAATGGGGTCCAGATTGGATAAAAAATTTTTATAGGGATTATTCTTCAGAAGATTTTGAGAACAACCCTATCTTGCTTAAGCAAAGACGTTTTAAAAGACTTGTTTCAAAAGCACAAAAAGCCAGTGAAAGCAATGCTAAATTATCACGACGCCTGACTTTGGAGTATGCACAAAGTATGAAGATTCAGCGAGAACTGACCTATGCGGAGCGTAATCGCTTACTTGAAGATACAAATGAGATGGAAGAGGAAATCAATCGAGTTCTTGAGTATGTCATTCAACAAGTTGCCTATGAACAAATCTTTGAAAATAGGGCAGATTTTTATCGATTTATTCTGCACCATTTTAGCAATCGAGCCGAAAGAATTCCCCAGGAGTTTGATATTCACTCACCAAAAGAAGTCTCTCATCTTCTTCAAGCCATTGCTGAGCAGGAATTATTGGCAAAGAAAAGCTATCTTAAGTCGGACAAGCTTTATAGTCAATTCCAGAGTTTAGCTATTCTTAAGGCGATTGATGAAAACTGGGTTGAACAAGTAGACTATTTGCAACAGTTAAAAAGTGCTTTGAGTGGATTTCATACTTCTAATAAAAACCCTATAGTTGAGTATTACCAAGAGGCTTATGATGGTTTTGAATACATGAAAGAACGTATGAAACACCAAATTGTTAAGAATCTTTTAATGAGTGAATTGGCACTCAACCCCAAAGGAGAGGTCGTAATGTACTTCCCATAGGATGAGGAAAATATGACAGTATATAACATCAACTTAGGCATCGGCTGGGCAAGTAGTGGTGTAGAATATGCCCAAGCTTATCGAGCTCAGATTTTAAGAAGAATACAGCAGCCGGCTAAGTTTATCTTTATGGATATGATTTTAGCGGATAATATTCAGCATTTGACGGAAAATATTGGTTTTCTGGATGAGGAGATTATCTGGCTTTATAACTATTTTACTGATATCAAGATTGCACCGACGACTGTGACGCTAGATCAGGTACTGGCTCAAGTTGCAGGTCAGCCAGAGCGCTCAGAGAAAGAGGGCAAGATTGTCCGTTATTTCTATCCGCAGGATGATCAGTTTATCACTTGCTATCTGAGACAGGAAGACCAGGACTTTGTGGAGCATGTGGAGTATGTCTCGCGGGGGAGATTGATTCGCAAGGATTATTTCTCCTATGTCCGCTATGCAAGTGAATACTTCGCGCCCCATAATGACGCCGCAACCCTCTACCAGCGCCGTTTCTACCATGAAGACAGCAGTGTGGCTTATGACATGCTGATAGAGGATGGTCAGGAAAAGCTCTATCGCTTTCCAGATCGGATTTTCTATTCCAAGGCTGAGCTGGTTCGTTATTTTCTCCAGTGTTTGCAGTTGCAGGCAGATGACGTGGTTATCTTGGATAGGGAGACAGGGATTGGTCAGGTTGTCTTTGAGGAGAGCCAGAAGGCTAAGCTGGGAGTAGTGGTCCATGCGGAGCATTTTAGTGAAAATGCCAGCAGCGACGACTACATTCTCTGGAACAATTTCTATGACTACCAGTTTACCAATGCAGACAAGGTAGACTTTTTCATCGTGGCAACAGAAGCTCAGAAAAGGATTCTAGAACAGCAGTTCCAGCATTACTCTGACAAGCAGCCCAAGATTGTTACCATACCGGTGGGGAGTCTTGACCAGTTGACTTATCCCAAAGAGCCTCGCAAACC
The DNA here is from genome assembly GCF_001811085.1 of Streptococcus sp. HMSC062B01. Lineage (NCBI taxonomy): Bacteria > Bacillati > Bacillota > Bacilli > Lactobacillales > Streptococcaceae > Streptococcus > Streptococcus sp. HMSC062B01. The sequence continues at coordinate 2,359 of NZ_KZ672802.1, read as the reverse complement.
TTTTTCTATGATTACGGCTTCGCGTCTTGCTACAGAAAAGCATATTGATTGGCTAGTGGCAGCGACTGTCCAAGCCCATGTCCAGCTGCCTGAGCTGACTCTTGACATTTACGGTAAGGGGGGCGAAGAGGAGAAGCTGCGCCGCAGGATTGAGGAAGCAGGAGCTCAGGACTATATTCGGCTCAAAGGGCATGCAGATTTGAGTCAGATTTATTCAGGCTATGAGCTTTATCTGACAGCTTCAACCAGCGAAGGCTTTGGTTTGACTCTGATGGAAGCAGTTGGATCAGGTCTGCCCCTTATTGGATTTGATGTCCGCTATGGCAATCAGACTTTTATCGATGATGATAAAAATGGTTATCTGCTGCCGGTCAGTTACAATCAGGTCGAGGACCAGATTATTGCTGCTTTTGTGGAGAAAATAGTAGCTCTCTTTAGCCAAGGACGCCAGCAGGAGATGAGCCAACACTCTTATCAAGTGGCCGAGAATTATTTGACCAGCCGGGTTGAAGCGGCTTGGTCCCAGCTTTTAAAGGAGGTCAGAGATGATTCAGCTCTTTGATTATTACAATCAGGAAACTCAGGATCTGCATGATTCCCTCCTTGCAGCTGGCTATGCCTGTCCGACCATTGTCATTGAGGCCAATGGCTTTCTGCCAGATGACATGATCTCCCCCTATTCTTACTTTCTGGGGGATGAAGAGGGAGTAGATCACCCGCTCTTTTTCAATCAAGTGCCAGTGCCCCCTTTCTGGGAAATCACAGGCGACCATCAGGCGGCGCGTGTCAGTGACATGGGAGAAGAAAGAGCACGGATACACTATGCCAGTCTGGCCAAGGGTCGCTTGGTCAAACAGGTGGATTGGCTGGATAAAAAAGGCCAGCTCCGACTGAGTGAGCGCTATAATAAGCAAGGCCGTTGCTTTGCCAAAACAGCCTATAAATCAGGTCAGGAGGCTTTCAACACAACCTACTACAGCACAGATGGTCAGGAGCGTATCGTGGAAAATCATGCCACTGGTGACATCATCCTGACCCTGGACCAAGAGCCCTTGAGGATTTTTAAAAGCCGAGTGGATTTTATCCGTTTCTTTTTAGAGCGGCTAGACTTTGACTTGAATCACATTCTCTTTAATTCGCTGGCTCATTCTTTCCTAGTTTCCCACAGCTTGACAGGCCGAGCTGGGCAGGATATTCTATTTTGGCAGGAGCCTCTGTATGATGAGCTTCCGGGCAATATGCAGCTGATTCTGGACAATAGTCAGCTGCGGACGCAGACCATTGTCATTCCAGACTTGGCGACTTATGAAAAGGCCATGAGTCTGGCTGCAGCTGACCAGCAGCAGAAGTTCCTGCATCTGGGCTATCATTATGACTTCAAGCGGGACAACTACCTACGAAAAGATGCTTTAATCCTGACCCATTCGGATCAGATTGAGGGCTTAGACACCTTGGTTCAGTCCTTGCCGCAGCTAGTCTTTCGTATTGCAGCCCTTACGGAAATGTCGCCTAAGCTCTTGTCTATGCTGTCCTATAAGAATGTTGTCCTTTATCAAAATGCCAGTCTCAAGCAGATTGAGCAGCTCTACTTGGAATCGGACATTTATCTGGATATTAATCACGGCGGTCAGGTCCTGCAGGCAGTGCGCAAGGCTTTTGAGAATAATCTCTTGATCCTAGGTTTTGAGCAGACCCTGCATGACAGACACTACATTGCCCGAGAGCATATTTTTGACAGCAGCCAGCCTGGTCAGCTGGCGTCAACTCTGGAAGAAGCCTTATCTGGTGTTGAGCAGATGCGGTCAGCCTTGCAAGCTCAAGGTCGACATGCCAACGATGTGCCAGTCAGTCTTTATCAGGAGACTCTCCAAAGCTTATTAGGAGGTCAGCATGGCTAAAAAAGATTTATTTCATAAGGATATTGAGGGGCGGTTAGATGAGCTCAAGCATGGCAAGCCCAAGAAAGAGAAGGCCAGCTTGGGTGAAAATCTCAACAAGGCCTTTGTCATCGCCTTGGGCTTGATGATCTTGATTGGCTTGATTTTTACATTGATTGGAGCCTTGAGGAAATAAAATGCAAAAATTATTACTTATTCTGACTATCTTACTTGCTCTTATTTTAATTACATTGGTTATTTCTTTGCCTAGAGAAAACCAACAGTTTTTCAGCGAAACTCGTTCAACAATTGGTAAGTCAGGTTATTGGGAGACAAATTTTTTTAAAAAAGTTATTCTTTTGATTGTTAGTATTCTTCTCTTTTTAACCCTCATTTTCTATATGATTCAAACAGCCTAACTTTTTAGATCAAAAAGAGACCCTTAGACTGTACTGACCCCAAAAAGTTAGACAATTAATTTA
>NZ_KZ672801.1:0-228 GCF_001811085.1 Streptococcus sp. HMSC062B01 | reverse complement strand
AAGCGGACGTACTTGCTGAAACAGACGCACTCGTTGACGCTGATTCGCTCGCTGATACAGACGCACTCGTTGACGCTGATTCGCTGGCACTTACTGAGGCACTCGTTGACGCGGACATACTTGCTGAAACAGATGCACTCGTCGAGGCGGATTCGCTCGCACTTACCGATGCGCTCGTTGAAGCGGATTCGCTGGCACTTACTGAAGCGCTTGTGGAAGCTGATTCGC
>NZ_KZ672800.1:17453-52555 GCF_001811085.1 Streptococcus sp. HMSC062B01 | reverse complement strand
TAAATTAATTGTCTAACTTTTTGGGGTCAGTACATATTGTAATTAATTAAGTAGTTTTTTATTTTAAGATAGAGCACATCATTTCCGTATAATTTAGCTAGCGTTTTTGCTTCAGTATAATATTGTATAATCTCTTCTTTAGATAGAAATTTTTCACAAGAATTAGCAACGAGAAGAAGTAGAGAAGGCATTTGATATGCTGTATTATTATTTTTACAAAAATCTATGGTTTCTAATGCTGTTTCTAAAGCATCCAGTAATTGACCGTTAATCGTTAAATGATGAGCAAAATTATATTTTAACCGAATATATCCTTCTATATCCTCTTTTAATTGGAAATCTTTTGTTGAATAGATTTGAAGAAGTTTCTTGTAGTTTCTTTCATATTCTTCGTTATAACCTATATTTGAGTAGAAATTTGTTAGAGTATTCAGAGCTTTTAAAAAAATATTTTTTTTATAATCGAATAAAGAGTCAATAAGATTTTTAAGCAACTCGATTGCGCTATCTTTCTTATCATAGTTATAAAAGAGTATAATAGCTTCAATCCATGTTAAATAAGATTGTTCATCCTCATTAAATGAATTTGATTTACTTTTTTCAAGGTTGTAAAGATATTCTAAATCAGTGTAATTTCTATGTTCTAAAAGCTTTGAGGACATGGTAATAAACTTTCGTAAATCAGAGACAGTCTCATACGATTCATCGAAAAAGAAGTTTATATCCACTTGAAGTTTTTGTGATAACTTATAAAGAATATCAGCGGAAGGGAAATAGTTCGTTCGTTCGATTTTACTAATTAAACTTTGTTCGCAAATTCCATCAGCCAAATCTTTTTGAGAAAGTCCGAGTGACTTTCTTTTTGTTTTAATTTTATTACCTATTGATTGCATATTAAATCTCGTTTGAAATATTTTATATTGAAATTGATAAATTAATTACTAGTACATAGTATATATCATAAGAGATATATTGTCAAAAATTCAAATATATTTGTAGTTTTAGCAATCATCAAGATCTTAAACAAATCATGTTATATGAGATATTTATTAAAAAAAAACTTAAATGGAATAAAAATTATTGACTTAAAATAATCAATGGTATATAATTTAGTAAAAAGGGATGAAAGGGGTTTCAAAATGAAGGGCGATAGAAGTACATATCTTACTAAAAAATTTATAGTTTTAATGGCAGTAACATGTTTTAGTATTTTTCCATCTGTTATGATTTTTGGGAAAATAGGATTTATAATTTATGGAGTCTTGTTCTTTTGGACTGTAAAGACATCGCTTGAGATCGAGAAAATTAAAAAGCAAAACAACTTAAATATTGTATCGGATTTATTAAAGGATAAAACTACTGAAGAGTATAAAATGATAGAATCAGATGAAAGGGTAAAAAACTTTATAAGTAGTTTAAGTCAGACAAAAATATTATATACGGTCGTTGTTGGGGTAATAATAACTCTGTTTTCGGTTCTTATTTATTATCTTATTGCGTGCATTGGAGATATGCTGTTTTAGGTTTTGGTAACATAGTAATAGCTACTACTATTCTTGATAATTTATCTAACAAATGAAAAGACAGTAGATTGATGCTACTGTCTTTTATGTATTCAAACATCTAATTCATTTTATAAAAATCTAGTGATTCAAATGATTTATATTGTGATATATAGCATTTTCTCAAAAAGAAAAAAACCTATGAAATCAACGTTTCATAGGCTTTTCTTTATCTCAATTATTTAACCTCTGTAAACACAACGTGTTTGCGAAGTTTTGGTGAGTATTTCTTCAATTGAAGACGGTCTGGAGTGTTACGTTTGTTTTTAGAAGTAAGGTACAAGCGTTCACCAGATTCTTTGTGTTCAAGTGTAATATTTACGCGCATGGTATCTCCCTTCTATTATTCAGCTGCAGCAGCTTTAGCGATCTTACGTCCTTTGTAGTATCCTTTAAGTGATACACGGTGAGAACGTGAGTAATCTCCAGTAGTTTCGTCAAAAGTTACAGATGGAGCTGTTACTTTGTAGTGAGTACGACGTTTGTTTTTCTTCGCTTTTGAGGTGCGACGTGCAGGTACTGCCATTGTTTGTTTCTCCTTTTAGTTTATGATTTCGATTCAGTTTGATGATTTACATCAACTTTAACAGTATATCAAAAGTTTTTTGTAAAGTAAAGTTACTTGACAGATTTTTTTATTTAATTTGAAAATAGCAGAGCAATTATTTTTATAAAATTCTGAAAATTTAAAAATTTTCTCCTGTTCATTTGAGGGCAAGTGTGGTATAATATAGGACACAAAGACCACTGATAGGAAGGGAATAGACATGACAGATAAGCTAGAAAATCGTCATAGAAGTAAGATTTACGATAGCATGGTTAAATCACCAAACCGTGCCATGCTTCGGGCTACAGGAATGACGGATAAAGATTTTGAGACACCTATTGTAGGGGTGATTTCGACTTGGGCGGAAAATACCCCTTGTAACATGCACTTGCACGACTTCGGTAAGCTAGCAAAAGAAGGGGTTAAATCTGCTGGTGCTTGGCCTGTGCAATTTGGCACGATTACCGTTGCGGACGGGATTGCCATGGGTACGCCAGGGATGCGCTTCTCTTTGACCTCTCGTGATATCATTGCGGATTCTATCGAAGCTGCCATGGGCGGGCACAATGTGGATGCCTTTGTGGCCATTGGTGGCTGTGACAAGAACATGCCAGGCTCTATGATTGCCATTGCCAATATGGATATTCCTGCCATTTTCGCCTATGGTGGAACCATTGCACCAGGGAACCTTGATGGGAAAGATATTGACTTGGTTTCTGTATTTGAAGGAATCGGAAAATGGAATCACGGAGATATGTCCGAGGAGGACGTGAAACGTCTCGAGTGTAATGCCTGTCCTGGCCCTGGTGGCTGTGGCGGTATGTACACGGCCAATACCATGGCTACAGCCATTGAAGTTCTGGGTATGAGCTTGCCAGGCTCCTCTTCTCACCCTGCAGAATCAGCCGACAAAAAAGAAGACATTGAAGCAGCTGGACGTGCAGTTGTTAATATGCTTAAGATGGGGTTGAAACCGTCTGATATCTTGACGCGCGAAGCCTTTGAAGATGCGATCACAGTGACCATGGCTCTGGGTGGCTCTACTAATGCTACTCTGCACTTGCTAGCTATGGCTCATGCGGCCAATGTTGAGCTGACACTGGACGACTTTAATGTTATTCAAGAGAAGGTACCGCATTTGGCTGACTTGAAACCATCTGGTCAATACGTCTTCCAAGACCTTTATGAGGTTGGTGGGGTGCCTGCTGTGATGAAATATCTCTTAGCGAATGGCTTCCTGCACGGGGATCGCATCACTTGTACTGGTAAGACAGTAGCAGAAAATCTGGCGGACTTTGCGGATCTGACACCAGGTCAAAAAGTCATCATGCCACTTGAAAATCCAAAACGTGCAGATGGTCCATTGATCATCTTGCATGGTAATCTAGCTCCAGACGGCGCTGTTGCTAAGGTTTCTGGTGTTAAAGTACGCCGACACGTCGGACCAGCCAAGGTCTTTGACTCAGAAGAAGCTGCTATTGATGCGGTGTTGGCTGATGAAGTCGTAGATGGCGATGTAGTAGTGGTTCGTTACGTTGGACCAAAGGGTGGTCCTGGTATGCCAGAAATGCTGTCACTTTCTTCTATCATCGTTGGTAAAGGTCAAGGGGACAAGGTTGCCCTTCTGACAGACGGCCGCTTCTCAGGTGGTACTTACGGTTTGGTTGTCGGACACATTGCTCCTGAAGCTCAGGATGGTGGCCCAATCGCTTATCTCCGTACAGGCGATATAGTAACCGTTGATCAAGACACCAAGGAAATTTCCATGGCTGTCTCTGATGAAGAGCTGGCGAAACGTAAGGCAGAAACAACGATTCCACCGCTTTATAGCCGCGGGGTACTTGGTAAATATGCCCATATGGTATCCTCTGCCGCTAAAGGTGCTGTTACCGACTTCTGGAAACCAGAAGAAACTGGTAAGAAATAACCTATAGATAACAAAAGAACCCGCTAGAAATACTAGCGGGTTTGATGTTTTTATTTAAAAATGTAGATGAACCAGTCGTTTTTTATTTAGGACTGATCCCTAGTGCAATACGGCCAAAACGGCTGATACGGGTGATTTTCCAGGCAGGTGACCAAGTAACCTCGACAGAGACACTTTCGATCTCATCAATCTTCTTAAGAGAGTCCATGATGGCGATGGGCAGGCTCTCGGCACAGTCGCAGGCTGTATCAGTAAAGGTCATGACAATCTTGCAGTGGCCACTTTCGTCTAGGTTGATCTCATAAATCAGACCTAGGTTATATACATCTAGCTCTACATCCGGATCGTAAATGCGCTCGAGTTTTTCTACTAGTTTATCCTGAATTGCAGCTGCTCGGTCGTTGATTTTGATATCGTCTCTCATAGGTATCTCCTTCTATCTAGCTGGAATTGTTTTTATTTTCTCACAATTCTGACATTTTTTCAAGATATTTTCCATAATGAAAACGGATTTACTTCTTACTGTTGGAAAATGTCATTTGTACTCCTAAAAATGCTGGACTTGTGGTAAAATATAGGTACTAAAGAAGACAGAGGTGAGAAGATGAAATTACAAAAACCAAAGGGAACTCAAGATATTCTCCCACAAGAGTCTGCCAAGTGGCAATATGTCGAAGAATTTGCCCGTGAGACATTTAGGAAATACAATTATGCTGAGATTCGTACTCCTATTTTTGAGCATTATGAAGTTATCAGCCGTTCTGTTGGAGATACGACAGACATTGTGACCAAGGAAATGTACGATTTTTATGATAAGGGCGACCGCCACATCACCCTTCGTCCGGAAGGGACAGCACCTGTCGTTCGTTCTTATGTGGAAAACAAGCTCTTCGCGCCGGAAGTTCAAAAGCCTGTCAAGCTCTACTATATGGGCTCTATGTTCCGCTATGAACGTCCACAAGCTGGTCGTCTGCGGGAGTTTCACCAGATTGGAGCAGAGTGCTTTGGTTCTAGCAATTCCGCAACAGACGTAGAAATGATTGCTATGGCAGCTCAATTCTTCAAGGAAATTGGCATCACCAATGTCAGCTTGGAGCTAAATACACTGGGGAATCCTGAGAGCAGAGCGGCTTATCGTCAGGCTTTGATTGATTATTTGACTCCACTGAAGGCTAGTCTATCTGCAGATAGTCAACGTCGCTTGGAAGAAAATCCCCTGCGCGTGCTGGATTCTAAAGAGCCTGAGGATAAGGTGGCAGTAGAGGGTGCTCCGTCTATTCTGGACTATCTGGATGAGGAGAGCAGTGCTTACTTTGCGGCTGTTCGCTCTATGTTAGAGACTTTACAGATTCCTTATGTCATCAATACCAACATGGTTCGTGGTTTGGATTATTACAACCACACGATTTTCGAGTTCACAACTGAGGTGGCTGGTAGTCAGTTGACCATTTGTGCCGGTGGCCGTTATGATGGGCTGGTTGCCTACTTTGGTGGTCCTGAGACACCAGGTGTCGGCTTTGGTATGGGCTTGGAACGCTTGCTTCTCGTCTTGGACAAGCAAGGTGTAGAGCTTCCGATTGAGACGGGTCTGGACGCTTATATCGCTGTTTTGGGAGCTGGTGCCAATGGCAAAGCTTTGGAATTAGTTCAGTCTCTCCGAGCACAAGGTTTTGCGGCTGAACGGGACTATTTGGACCGCAAGATTAAGGCCCAATTTAAATCAGCGGACATCTTCCAAGCGAAGACCATTATTACTCTTGGCGAGAGCGAGCTGGAAAGTGGCGAGCTGACTGTCAAAAATAATGAGACGCGTCAAGAAGTGACAGTGTCACTCGATGCTATTAAGACAGATTTTCAGGCTGTTTTGGCCCAAATTGGACTCTAGGCAAGTGAAAGCAACAGGTGCTGGAATTCTATTCCAGCCCTCTGTTTTACTTGAGCAACTACAAATGATCATCTACAAAGGAATATTGAATGAAAAAAATAGTCATGCTTTCCCTTATTCAGGCAGTCGCTTTATTTATCATAACAGGTCTTATGTGTTTATTTATTAGGGGAGATTTCTTTTTCCGCTATCTAGCTCCTATATTTGGCTTGGCGGCAGGTCTTTTTCGATTTTTAACAGCTATGGTCAGCAAGGCCTTGGCACCTGCTTTATTTGAAAAGGGCAAGAAGGAAGACTAGGCTTGAATTGACATTTTGTAAAGCCTGCTATTTAGCAAAAATGATTTTTCTAAAAAAATCTTGAGGGACAAGCTTATCCCTCTATCTTTATGGTAAAATAGAACAAGAATTAAAAGTTTGGAGAAAAATAATGAAACGTTCGATGTATGCTGGACGTGTTCGCAAGGAGCACGTAGGTCAAGAAATCACTTTGAAAGGCTGGGTTGCTCGTAGACGAGACTTGGGTGGCTTGATTTTCATTGATTTGCGAGACCGTGAAGGCATCATGCAGCTGGTTATCAATCCTGAGACTGTTTCAAAGGATGTGATGGAGACAGCAGAAAGTCTGCGTAGCGAGTTTGTCATCGAGGTGACAGGTCAAGTGGTAGCCAGAGAGCAAGCTAATGATAAATTGGCAACAGGTGCTGTAGAATTACACGTGCAAAGCCTAGAGGTTCTAAACACCGCTAAAACAACTCCTTTTGAAATTAAAGATGGCATTGAAGCCAATGACGATACACGTTTGCGTTACCGTTACCTTGACCTTCGTCGTCCAGAGATGTTGGAAAATCTCAAACTTCGTGCTAAGGTGACCCACTCTATCCGCAACTACTTGGATGAGTTGGAATTTATCGATGTGGAGACACCCTTCCTTTCCAAGTCAACACCAGAAGGGGCGCGTGACTATTTGGTGCCATCTCGTGTCAATAAAGGTCATTTCTATGCTCTTCCTCAAAGTCCTCAAATCACTAAGCAATTGTTGATGAATGCTGGGTTTGACCGTTACTATCAAATCGTTAAATGTTTCCGTGATGAAGACTTGCGTGGTGACCGTCAGCCTGAGTTTACCCAGGTCGACTTAGAAACTTCCTTCCTTAGTGAGCAAGAAATTCAAGATATCACAGAAGGATTGATTGCGCGCGTGATGAAAGAAACAAAAGGAATCGAAGTGACGCTTCCATTCCCCCGTATGAAGTATGATGATGCCATGGCTCTTTACGGTTCTGACAAACCTGATACCCGTTTTGACATGTTGCTTCAGGACTTGACAGAGGTTGTCAAGGGTGTAGACTTCAAAGTCTTTTCAGAAGCTCCGGCAGTAAAAGCAATTGTCGTTAAAGGGGCTGCAGACAACTATTCACGTAAAGACATTGACAAGATGACTGAAGTAGCCAAACAATACGGTGCCAAAGGTCTTGCTTGGGTCAAGGTAGTTGACGGAGAATTAAATGGACCAGTTGCTAAGTTCTTGACTGGCATCCAAGAAGACTTGTCGACAGCTCTTGGCCTTGAAGACAAGGACTTGGTTCTCTTTGTAGCGGATACGCTTGAAGTGGCGAATGCAACACTTGGTGCCCTTCGTGGACGTATCGCTAAAGAGCTTGGCTTGATTGATAACGATAAATTCAACTTCCTTTGGGTTGTTGACTGGCCAATGTTTGAATGGTCTGAAGAAGAAGGTCGCTACATGAGTGCCCACCATCCATTCACTCTTCCACAGGCAGAGACCGCTCACGAATTAGAGGGTGATTTGGCCAAGGTTCGTGCCATCGCTTATGATATCGTCTTGAACGGTTATGAGCTTGGTGGTGGTAGTCTTCGTATCAACCAAAAAGAACTTCAAGAACGGATGTTCAAGGCTCTTGGTTTCTCAGCTGAAGAAGCTAATGATCAATTTGGATTCCTTCTCGAAGCCATGGACTATGGTTTCCCACCACATGGTGGTTTGGCTATCGGGCTTGACCGCTTTGTGATGCTCTTAGCAGGCGAAGAAAACATCCGTGAAGTGATTGCCTTTCCTAAGAACAACAAGGCGACTGACCCAATGACACAGGCTCCGAGTCCTGTGGCTGCAAAACAGTTAGATGAACTGAATTTACAAGTGGAAGTAAATGAAAAAGACTAAGTTTTATAAGATCCTACGTTATAGGATTCGCCGATTGGCCTATAATTTTCGGCTCTTGAAAGTGCTACAGAGCATTTCTAAGGAGAAATATGATGAGAAAATCTCGGCTTCGATTGTCTATGGTTTTCTCTCAGCTGTTGCTGTGAATTTCTTTTTTCAGCCTGGGCATGTTTATTCTAGTGGGGCAACAGGTCTAGCTCAGATTTTTTCTGCCTTGAGTGAGAGATTTATTGGGATGACAATTCCAGTTTCTCTTACCTTCTATTTAATCAACATTCCCCTGATGATTGTGGCCTGGTATCAAATTGGACATAAGTTTACAGTTTTCACCTTTATAACTGTTAGTATGAGTTCCTTTTTTATCCAGATTGTTCCAGAGGTGGTTTTAACACAGGACCCTATTATCAATGCTCTTTTTGGGGGTGTCGTGATGGGGACCGGTGTTGGTTTTGCCTTGAAAAATAATATTTCTAGTGGAGGAACGGATATTGTCAGTTTGACGGTTCGTAAGCGGACAGGCCGTAATGTCGGTAGCATTTCCTTTGTGGTGAATGGGGTGATTATGCTGATTGCGGGGCTGACTTTTGGCTGGACTTATGCACTTTACTCGATGATTACCATCTTCGTATCCAGTCGGGTAACGGATGCTGTATTTACTAAGCAAAAGAAAATGCAGGCCATGATTATTACAAGCTGTCCAGATAAGGTTATCGAAAAAATCCACAAACGATTGCATCGGGGAGCTACCATGATTAATGGTGCAGAAGGAACCTATAATCATCAGGAAAAGGCAATTCTGATCACAGTAATTACTCGGGCTGAGTACAGTGAGTTTAAATACATTATGCGTAAAACCGACCCGCAAGCCTTTGTCTCTGTTTCAGAGAACGTCCATATCTTAGGACGTTTTGTGGAGGAATAAGCAAGTAATTGTTGCTTGGATATAACATAACAAATGCACCTTTTTAGGAGGTGCATTTGTTTTACAAATAAAAATAAGACGAATGAAGCAGTAGATTATTCTATGGTCGCTCTTTGATGATATTGCTAGAAAATACTATGCTAGAAAGGCTAAGTAAAGCTGGATCAGTTAGAATTCAGGCTGGTTGATCAAATTAAAAATGCGCCCTTTAGAGCGCATTTTTAGTTTCTTACATTTTTTCTGGAGCATCAACACCAAGCAGGCGGAGAGTTTCTTTTAGGACCACGGCTGTAGAGTAGCTGAGGGCCAAACGACTATCGCGTTCTGGGCTTTCGTCCAAGATCCGTGTGTGTGCATAGTATTTGTTGAAGGCTTGAGCCAAGCTGATAGCATACTTAGCGATCAATGATGGCTCATAGTTATCTGCAGCACGTTTTACAACACGACCGAAGTCTTGGAGGAGCTTGATGATTTCCCAGCTTTCAGCATCGTTTAGACGGTAGTCAGCATTTGCATCAGGTGTGAAATCTGCCTTACGAAGGATAGATTGGATACGAGCATAAGCGTATTGGATATAAGGGCCTGTTTCTCCTTCAAAGGATACCATGGCTTCCAAGTCAAAGTCATAACCATTGCGACGGTCTGTTTTCAAATCGTAGAATTTAACCGCACCGACCCCAACAGCATGAGCAACCGCTTCTTTGTTTTCAAGTTCTGGATTCTTGTCTTCAATTTGAGATTTTGCACGGCTAATCGCTTCTTGCAAGGTTGGCTCAAGAAGAATGATATTTCCTTTACGTGTAGACAGTTTTTGACGGTTCTTGGTAACGAGACCGAAATCTACGTGAGTCATATCATCGCTCCAGTCAAACCCCATCTTCTTAAGTACAGCTTTGAGCTGGCGGAAGTGGTTAGACTGTTCTTGACCTACGACATAGATACTTTTGACAAAGTTATAGGTACGAGCTCGGTACATAGCGGTTGCAATATCACGAGTGATGTAAAGCGTAGCTCCGTCAGATTTTTTGATCATAGCTGGAGGAAGGTTGACATCATCAAGGTTGACAATGCTCGCACCTTTTGATTCTTCCAAAAGACCTTTTTCTTCAAGGATTTTAATCCCTTCATCCATCTTGTCGTTGTAGAAGGCTTCACCGTTTAAGCTATCAAACTCAACCCCGAGAAGTTCATAGATACGGTTGAATTCGACCAAGCTTTCGTCACGGAACCATTGCCAAAGTTCAGTTGCTTCTGGATCTCCATCTTCTAACTTTTTAAACCACAAACGTCCTTCGTCATCCAAGGCGGGGTCGTTTTCGATTTCGGCATTGATACGGACATAGAGTTGTAGCAGTTCGTCAATAGGATTGGCTTCGACAGCTTCCTTGCTTCCCCATTTTTTATAAGCGACCATGAGAAGACCGAATTGTTTACCCCAGTCACCCAAGTGGTTGATTTTGATGGTATTGTAGCCCATTTTGCGGAAGATATTAGAAAGTGCATCTCCGATAACGGTAGAGCGCAAGTGACCAACTGAGAAAGGCTTGGCAATGTTTGGACTTGAAAGGTCGATAGTAACATTTTCGCCCTTGCCTTCATTTTGTTGTCCGTAGTCAGCCCCTTCTTTAACTACTTCTTTAATAACTTGACCGGAAATCTCAGCCTTGTTCAAGAAAAAGTTGACATATGGTCCAGTCGCAACAACCTTGTCAAAGTGAGTTGTATCAATCTTTTCGACAATATCAGCTGCAATAGCTTGAGGAGCCTTGCGTTCTACTTTGGCCAATGAGAAAGCAGGAAAGGCGATATCTCCTAAATCAGAACTTTTTGGCTGTTCGAGTAAATTTAAAATAGCGTCTTGGTCCAGGCTGTCAATCACCTTGGCCAATTCGCTGGCAATGATCTGTTTATTATCCATAGGTGCTCCTTTGAGTCTTTTAATATTACTATTTTATCACATTTTTAAAGGAATCTTCAAATTTTTTGGGTATCATAACAATTTTTTGGTATAATCTAGAGTATAAATATACAACTATCGAGGGGAAAATGAAAAAGAAGAAACGTCATGACTTAATCAAGAAAATGATTAAAGAGGAGAAGTTAGGGACACAAAAGGATATCCAGACTCGTCTGGAAGAAGAGGGTATTTATGTAACTCAGACGACTTTATCCCGCGATTTGCGAGAAATTGGTCTAATTAAAGTCAAGAAAAACGGCCAGCTCTATTATGTTTTAGCGCAAGAAACGGCTCGAATTGATTTGACTGAGGTTTTGTCTTACCATCTTAGAGGGGTAGCCCGTGCGGAATTTACTTTGGTTTTGCATACACGCTTGGGAGAAGCTGCAGTGCTGGCTAACATCATTGATGAAAATAGGGATGAGAGGATTTTAGGTTCCTTAGCAGGTGCCGATACACTACTATTAATTTGCCGTAACCAGGATACTGCCAAAGAAATCGAAGAGCAGATTTTGTCAAAGATGTAAATTGAAGAATGAAATAGGGCTGAGACAAAAGTTTCAACCTTTTTCTATTTATGGTAAAATCAGGTAAGATGATTCTTGGGTAACCATTAGAGTTCATGGTATAGCAAAAGGTGCTCAGGATTTAAGTGATTAGAGAGTTGGAGCCTACAGGCCTAACTTGTCAACGAGAGAGGAAACTATGGCAACAGAAAAAATATCGCCAGGTATGCAGCAGTACTTGGATATTAAAAAAGACTATCAGGACGCCTTCCTGCTGTTTCGTATGGGTGATTTCTATGAGTTGTTTTACGAGGATGCTGTTAAAGCGGCACAGATTCTCGAGATTGCCCTGACTAGCCGTAATAAGAATTCAGAAAATCCCATTCCAATGGCGGGTGTACCTTATCACTCTGCCCAGCAATATATTGATGTTTTGATTGAGTCTGGTTATAAGGTTGCCATTGCAGAGCAGATGGAAGATCCTAAACAGGCCGTGGGGGTGGTCAAACGCGAGGTGGTCCAGGTTATTACGCCGGGTACGGTAGTTGATTCTAGTAAGCCAGCCGGAGAAAATAACTTTTTGGTTGCTTTGGATAGGCAGGAGCAAGCTTATGGCTTGGCCTATATGGATCTGGCTACGGGAGAATTTCAGGTAACCAGCCTATCAGATTTTGACCAAGCTTGTGGAGAAATTCGAAATCTCCGGGCTCGGGAAGTGGTCGTGGGTTATTGCTTGTCAGAAGATGAGCAGCAGGTTTTGTCAAAACAAATGAATTTACTCCTGTCAGAAGTCGAGGAAGCAATGGAGGACGTTCAGCTCTTAGGAGATGAGTTGTCATCTTTAGAAAAGCAGACGGCAGGGAAGCTTTTGGCCTATGTTTTTCAGACGCAGATGCGGGAGCTCAGCCATCTCAAAAAGGCCCATCATTATGAGATAAAAGATTTTCTTCAGATGGACTATGCTACAAAGACCAGTCTGGACTTGACTGAAAATGCCCGGACGGGCAAGAAGCATGGTAGTCTTTTTTGGCTCATGGATGAAACAAAAACAGCCATGGGAGGACGCTTGCTTCGTTCTTGGATCCAGCATCCCTTGATTGATAAGGGACGAATTATCAAGCGTCAAGATGTCGTTCAGGTCTTTCTGGATTATTTCTTTGAGCGGAGTGATTTGGCAGATAGTCTCAAGGGCGTCTATGATATTGAACGCCTGGTAAGTCGTGTGTCATTTGGCAAGACCAATCCCAAGGACCTCCTGCAATTATCTTCTACTCTGAGCCATGTTCCTCAGATTCGGGCCATTTTAGAAACGATTGAAAGCCCAGCTCTGGAGAGTTTGGTGGCAAGGCTAGATGCGATTCCTGAACTGGAAAATCTAATCAGCTCTGCGATTGACCCAGATGCTCCACAAGTAATTACTGAGGGCAATATCATTCGAACTGGTTTTGACGAGACTTTGGACCAGTACCGTTTGGTCATGAGAGAGGGGACTAGCTGGATTGCGGACATTGAAGCCAAGGAGCGAGAGGCAAGTGGTATTGCTAATCTGAAAATTGATTATAACAAGAAGGATGGTTACTATTTCCATGTAACTAATTCTCAACTAGGCAATGTTCCTAGCCATTTCTTCCGAAAAGCAACCTTGAAAAATTCTGAGCGTTTTGGTACGGAAGAGCTGGCGCGCATTGAAGGCGAGATGTTGGAGGCGCGTGAGAAGTCTGCTAATCTGGAATATGAGATCTTCATGCGCATTCGTGAAGAGGTCGGAAAATATATTCAACGGCTACAAGCCTTAGCTCAAACCCTAGCTACGGTCGATGTTTTACAGAGCTTTGCGGTTGTGGCTGAAAGTCAACACTTAGTCCGTCCAAGTTTTACAAGCAGTCGTAGTTTGCAGATTAAAAAAGGCCGTCATGCGGTTGTCGAAAAAGTCATGGGAGCCCAAAGCTACATCCCAAATAGTATCGAACTGGGTCAAGAAACAGATATTCAGCTGATTACTGGACCAAATATGAGCGGGAAGTCAACCTACATGCGACAGCTGGCAATGATTGTCATCATGGCTCAAATGGGATCGTATGTACCAGCAGAAGTAGCCAGTCTTCCGATTTTCGATGCTATCTTTACACGAATTGGTGCAGCAGATGATTTGGTTTCTGGGCAGTCGACCTTTATGGTAGAAATGATGGAGGCCAATCGAGCCATTCGACAAGCAAGTGAACGCTCTTTGATCCTTTTTGATGAACTAGGGCGGGGGACTGCGACTTATGATGGGATGGCTCTGGCGCAAGCAATTATTGAGTATATTCATGATCGTACCAAGGCCAAGACTCTTTTTGCAACCCATTATCATGAGTTGACAGACCTGTCAAGTAGCTTGACACGATTAGAAAACGTCCATGTGGCAACTCTAGAAAAAGATGGCCAAGTGACATTTTTGCATAAGATTGAAGCAGGACCTGCTGACAAGTCCTATGGGATTCACGTGGCAAAAATTGCTGGCTTACCTACGGATTTGTTAAGGCGAGCAGATGCGATTTTGACAGATTTGGAAAATCAAGAGAAAAGAGAGGCTTCTCTTCCAGCGTCTAGAACTGACTCCCAAAAAGTGTCTGAGCAGATGTCGCTTTTTGTAGAAGAAACGGAAAATCCGGTCCTGACTGAACTACGAGACTTGGACATCTACAATATGACTCCTTTGGAAGTCATGGCAGCCGTGGCTGAGTTGAAGAAGAAGTTGTGAAAACAAAGAACAGACTTGTTAATGCTTCAAGTCTGTTCTGTTTATTTCTCACGATTTGCTAGACAAGTCGCTATTGATCTTTTGAATTTTACGGTAGGTGCGGTAGTAGATAGCGCCTGAAATAAGCAGATAAATGAGAGTGAATTCCCCAACGGCAGTCAGTGTCAGGCTAAGTATTTTTTCTCGTGGGAAGAATCCAGCTAGGTTGGCCAAAAGTGCAAAGGTCAGCATCATCACGCCAAAGTGGCTAACGACGGAGCGCAGAATGCTCCAGTCTCTTTGGAAGAAGTTTCCACTCCATCTGAAAATAGCTCCCATGATAAACCAGATAAGTAGGCAGTAGAGCATGATGAGAGAAACATGGACATGCTGGCTCAAAAAGAAGTGGCCGATAGGAGAGCGAGGGTGCAGCGGTAGATAAGCTGGATTGTAAAAATAAGAAACAATCATGGAGAAGAAGAGACCGATGAAAATCCCTCCAATCCCTCCGAAAAAGAGTTCTTTAAGACGAGTTTTCATAATTGCAACCTTTCTTTAATGGATTTGAGATAGCGGCGGGACGAGTATGTCTGATCACCGTTTTTCAGAAATATTTGAATCAGGCCATTTGGAGTCAGCTTGAGGTGGCTGATTTGTCGGCTGTTGATAATCTCCGACTGAGAAATCTGCAGGAAATAGTCCGGCAGGACCTGCAGCAACTGATAAAGAGCTTGTTGAACTCGATAGCCATCTTTTGCTGTTCGAACCTGAACCTGGCGATTTTCTGTATAGATTCGGTGGATTTCCTTAGCATCCAGCAGATAGATTTCATCTTCTTTTTTGACATGAATCTTGTCTTCTTTGCCTAGATGTTGAGCAAAGTGGACCAATTCCTGAATGCTTTCTGTCATGAGGCGAGCCTCAATGCTGACGGAGTCTTCGGTGACTTGAGAATCGATTCTTAGCTTAACTTTCATAACTTCCTCCTTTCACCTTTATTAAACCGCAACTTGGCAGCGAAAACAAGCCCCTTTGTCTATGTGGCAGCTATTTGTGTCTATCTGGTTTGTCTTGTGAGCAGAGTGGTTGAGAAAAGGCTGCCTTCTGATAGAAAGAGCCCAATGTGTTATAATAGATAGCAGAACAAATACGGAGAAAATGATGTCAAAAATTATCGAACTTCCAGAAATTCTAGCCAATCAGATTGCGGCCGGTGAGGTCATTGAGCGACCTAGCAGCGTGGTCAAGGAGCTGGTGGAAAATTCACTTGATGCGGGTGCTAGCCAAATTACCATCGAAATCGAGGAGGCCGGACTCAAGACTATCCAGGTGACGGATAATGGCGAGGGCATAGATCACGAAGATGTCCCTCTGGCCCTTCGCCGCCATGCTACCAGTAAAATCAAGAAACAGGCGGATCTCTTTCGGATTCGGACACTGGGTTTTCGCGGCGAGGCCATTCCTTCCATTGCTTCTGTCTCGCGTTTTACCATTGAGACTGCAACAGAAAATGGCCAGCACGGGACTTTGCTAGTTGCCCAAGGCGGTGAGATAGAAGAGCACGAGCCTACCAGCAGTCCAGTGGGAACGAAAATCAAGATAGAAGATCTTTTCTTCAATACTCCCGCCCGGCTCAAGTATATGAAGAGCCAGCAGGCTGAGCTATCCCATATCGTTGATGTGATTAATCGGCTTAGTCTGGCCCATCCAGAAGTGGCTTTCACCCTTATCAGCGACGGCCGAGAAATGACACGGACTGCCGGCAGTGGTAATCTGCGTCAGGCTATTGCAGGCATCTATGGTCTGGCAACAGCTAAGAAAATGGTGGAAATCTCTGCTTCAGACTTGGACTTTGAGGTGAGCGGCTATGTCAGTCTGCCTGAGCTGACTCGTGCAAATCGGAATTATATTACGATTCTCATCAACGGTCGCTATATTAAGAACTTTCTGCTCAATCGTGCTATTCTGGACGGCTACGGCAGCAAGCTTATGGTAGGTCGCTTTCCACTCGCGGTCATCAATATTCAGATTGACCCCTATCTGGCCGATGTCAATGTCCATCCGACCAAGCAAGAGGTGCGAATTTCTAAAGAGCGGGAACTCATGGCCTTGATTTCGCAAGCCATTGCGGCTAGTCTCAAGGAGCAGGATCTTATCCCGGATGCTTTGGAAAATCTAGCCAAATCAACTGTTAAGCGTGCGACTAAGCCCGAACAGACCAGTCTTCCGCTGAAAGAAAATCGCCTCTACTACGATAAGGAGCAGAATGACTTTTTCCTCAAGCCACAGGTGGCCGAGCAGCAGCTATCCTTTGAAGAATCAGCAGGGCCTGTTCATGAAGCGACAAATGAAAAAGCAGAGCCACAACCAACTTCAGTCAAATTTGCAGAGAGAAAGTCAGTTAGCTATGACCAACTAGACCATCCAGAGCTAGACCAGGCCAGTCTGGAGCGGGCTGTGGATAAGTTGGAACAGGAAGAGAAATCAAGCTTCCCAGAGTTAGAATATTTCGGTCAGATGCATGGTACCTATCTCTTTGCTCAGGGCAAGGGCGGTCTTTACATTATTGACCAGCATGCTGCCCAGGAGCGGGTCAAGTATGAGTATTATCGGGAGAAGATAGGGGATGTGGACAATAGCCAGCAGCAGCTCTTGGTGCCCTATATCTTTGAATTTCCAGCGGACGATATGTTGCGAATCATGCAGCGGATGGAGCTGTTAGAAGATGCAGGCATCTTTTTAGAAGAGTACGGAGCCAACCAGTTTATCCTCCGCGAGCATCCCATTTGGTTCAAGGAAGAGGAGATTGAGGCCGGAATCTATGAAATGTGTGATATGCTTCTCCTGACCAAGGAAGTTTCCATCAAGAAATATCGAGCAGAGCTAGCCATTATGATGAGCTGCAAACGCTCCATCAAGGCCAATCACAGTCTGGATGACTACTCTGCGCGTGACTTGCTCTTTCAGCTGTCCCAGTGTGACAATCCTTATAACTGCCCACACGGCCGGCCGGTCTTGGTTAACTTTACCAAGTCGGATATGGAAAAAATGTTCCGCCGCATTCAGGAAAATCATACTAGCCTGCGGGAGTTAGGGAAATACTAAACTTTATAGAAAATCAAACAGCCCTAGTTATAGAACTAGAGCTGTTTTGAATTTTTAAGCTGAACTTGTGTTCCAGTAAGTAAATCAGCTGGATGGCGTTTGTCCTTGCGAAGTAGTCCCATCAGCAGAAAGATTAAGAAGAGAATCCCTGCTGAAGTTGACAAGAAAATTGACAGGGCATCTGCTTGATAAGCACTACGGATAGCTCCCATATGTCCCAGCTGCCAAGGAAAAAACTTGATAGCAGATCGCAAAAGGCTGTGGGAAAGGCTCCTATGTTTGTAAATCAGCTGTAAACCTGCCCAACGCTTGCCAAAACTTCCTTTTCTATAGTCGAGCCAAGCAAATATGATAGTTAGGGGCAGGACGGAGCTAGAAAAAGCCAAAAACTGGCTCTGGGCTTCAGTGAATACGGGAACGCCTCCTAGAACTAGATTGTAAAAGCCCATAGCTAGTAAAAAAAGAGCAATGAGGTAGCCTGAGATGAAAAGCCAGTCTCCCATCAGCTCTTTCAGACGAGTTTTGACAGGTATGGGACTATCAGTTTTTAGTTTCATCTTGAGCCCCTTCTTTCTTAGAATCATCAAGCCCGATAACCTTGTCCAAATACTTTTTCTTAATCTTTAACGCCTTGTTAATAGCTACTGCTGATGCGATCAAGAGGAAGAAGGCCAACCAGACCAGGGCAGTGAATTTTGCTGGAAAGCTAGAACCTGCGAAAAAGAGAAAAATAGCCAGGGCTGAGACAAAAATATACAAAACCTGCCAGAAGCCATAAGATTTCACTTCCTTGTAGTAGCGATCTTTTTCGTCTTCTGAGAGGACGGGTTTTATTTCCGGCTTGTTGCTGTCTTCTAAAAGCAGATAATCTGTCGTCACCTGGAAAATCTTGCTCAGCTCTACAATTTTTTCCAGCTCTGGCAGTGCTTGGCCAGACTCCCACTTTGAAATGCTCTGGCGAGAGACATTGATTTGTTCTGCCAGCTTTTCTTGTGACCAGCCTTTTTCTTTTCTTAGTTCAAATAATTTATCAGCGAGTTTCATCATCACAGCCTCCTTTTTTTCTATCTCTATCCTAACAGCTTTTATTTATCTTGAGAATACAGCTTCCTGTACATTTTGTCAACCAGTGGTTGCACTTCTGTTTGCAGTTTCCAGACAGAAAATATGGTATACTAGATAGGCAAAATGATACAAAAAGAAGGAAGATTATGTACGAATATTTTAAAGGAATCATCAGTAAAATTACAGCCAAGTACATCGTATTGGAAGTCAACTCTATCGGCTATATTCTTCATGTGGCCAACCCCTATGCTTACTCAGGGCATCTTCACCAGGAAGCCAAGGTCTATGTGCACCATGTGGTGAGAGAAGATGCAGAGCTCCTGTACGGTTTTGCGACCGAGGAGGAGAAGCAACTCTTTCTCAGCTTGATTTCAGTCTCAGGTATTGGCCCAGTGTCTGCCCTGGCTATCATTGCTGCAGATGATAATGCTGGCTTGGTACAAGCTATTGAGCAAAAAAACATCACCTACCTAACCAAGTTTCCTAAGATTGGTAAGAAAACAGCCCAGCAGATGGTGCTAGACTTGGAAGGTAAGGTGGTAATAGCTGGTGACGATCTTTCTGCCAAGGCTGCAGTGCAAGCTAGCAATGAAAACCAAGAACTGGAAGAAGCCATGGAAGCTATGCTGGCTCTGGGCTACAAGGCTGCTGAGCTCAAGAAAATCAAGAAATTCTTTGAAGGAACGACGGATACAGCAGAAAACTATATCAAGTCAGCCCTTAAGATGTTGGTGAAATAGGAGAAAGTTATGACCAAACGCTGTGGCTGGGTAAAAATGAACAACCCCTTGTATGTGGCCTATCATGATGAGGAGTGGGGCAAACCCCTCCATGATGATCAAAAGTTATTTGAATTGCTCTGCATGGAGACCTATCAGGCTGGACTTTCTTGGGAGACCATTCTGAATAAACGTCAGGCTTTTCGGGAAGCTTTTCATTTCTATGATGCCCAGAAAATTGCTCAGATGACGGATGAAGATCTGGACGATTTGTTGGATAATCCCGACATCATCCGTAACAAGATGAAGATTTATGCGACCAGGGCTAATGCCCAAGCTTTTTTGGCTGTTCAGAAGCAGTTTGGCTCTTTTAATGACTATATCTGGTCCTTTGTAGATTTCAAAACGATTGACAATCAAATTACGAACTACAAGGAAGCGCCAGCTAAGACAGAGCTGTCAGAAAGCATGTCCAAGGCTCTGAAAAAGCAAGGTTTCAAATTTGTCGGTCCTGTTTGTGTCTATTCATTCCTAGAAGCAGCAGGCCTTATCAATGACCACGAAAGTGATTGTGACTGGAAGTAGAACGATGAAAACAAGAAAATTTCAGCTCATTTTTATTTCACTATATACCATTCTATTTATAGCTAGAGGGTTGCAGTTTATTGGACAAAAATGGATGACCTATCCGGTTTACTCTCTTTTGTTTACATTGGGGATCTTGGCTTATCGGGAGGAATTGCAGGAGCAATTTTCTTTGATTCTGCCTAAGAAGAAGGAGTTCCTTAAAACAATCTCCTTGTATATGGTTCTTATTTTTCTCCTGACAATTGCTTCGAATCTACTATCAGGATCTCTTAAACAGAGTCTAGGATTGCCCCTCCAGGGACAGAATGATGCTCGGATTCAAGCTGCGCTTTTAGAAAATCCTTATCTGTTCTTGCTTGTTGGTTGTTTTGTTGGACCAGTTGTGGAAGAACTTTTCTTTCGTCGCTTTTTCTTAGGGACTTTCTTGGCAAAATATTCAGATAGGCTCGGCCTTGCTTTGACTGTTTTTCTGTTTGCTACTCTTCATATGCATAGCTTGGTTTTGTCAGAGTGGCTGACAGCCATTTCCTATTTTGGTGGAGGATTCGTTATTTCTTTAATTTATCTGAAAAAGGACAAAAACATCTGGTATCCAATTACTCTTCATTGTTGTAACAACATTATTGCTTTTACTATTACCTTATTGACTATAAATAAATGAAAACCTAGAAGTTCAAGACCTCTAGGTTTTTTGTTGTTCTCTATATCTCCTCATTCTTCCTTCTGCATCCAAATCTTTTCCTTGATAAAGATGCGAAGCTCATAGAAAAGCACGAAGAGGGTAGAGACGAGGAAGCCAGCCATAAAGATATGGTGCAAGTAAGCAAAGACACCAATATAAACCAAGATGGAAAAAAGGTAGAGGATGACTAAATAATGCCATTTCTTGGCCTTGCTGTCTTCGATGACCTTTTTCTCCAAGTGCTCATCCTCCTTGATGAGTGTGTCCAGGCTGATATCAAATTCCCGACTGATAGCAATGAGATTTCCAATATCAGGGATACCTTTTTCGCTTTCCCAGCGGGCAATGGCGGAGCGGGAAACCTTGAGCCTTTCCGCCAAGGCCTCCTGAGTGAGTTGATTTTGTTGACGAATGTCTTTGAGAACTTGAGAAATTTTCATGATGATCTCCTTTCTTCAAATCAAAATATTCAGATGATTTCCTTTTTCATCTTCATTATAAAAATAATGAAACCATTTGCCAATAGCATTTTCCTAACAATCCAGTTATTCTCCATAACAGATAACTTTTCAAAAGTTTTCCACAACATGTTGACAAGTCTGTCAAGTAGGTTGGCAAACTATTTAACTTCTTGAAATGAAAATCAACTTTTTTGCTTGTTTTTGTGATAAAATAAAGCCAATTCCGAATAGTAAGGTAGGAGGTTCTATGAAAGCAGAAATTATTGCTGTGGGCACTGAGATTCTGACGGGTCAGATTGTCAATACCAATGCCCAATTTTTATCTGAAAAACTAGCGAGTCTGGGGATTGATGTCTATTTTCAGACAGCTGTGGGGGACAATGAAAATCGTCTCCTCTCAATCCTAGAGATTGCAAAAGGACGCAGTAATCTGATTATTCTGACAGGAGGTTTGGGGCCAACAGAGGATGATTTGACCAAGCAGACCTTGGCTAAGTTTTTAGGTCGAGAGTTGAGTTTCGACCCTGATGCTGTGGAAAAGTTGGATCGTTTTTTTGCCAGCCGACCAGATTATGCTCGAACGCCCAACAATGAGCGTCAGGCCCAGCTAGTCGAAGGATCAACTCCTTTACCAAATGCGACTGGTTTAGCTGTTGGCGGTTTAGTAGAAGATAATGGGGTGACTTATGTAGTTCTGCCTGGTCCGCCTAGCGAGCTCAAACCTATGGTCAATAACGAGTTGGTTCCCATCTTATCCACAGGTCAAAAGTTGTACTCACGAGTGTTGCGCTTCTTTGGTATCGGCGAGAGTCAGCTAGTGACTATTTTGTCAGAGATGATTGATCAGCAAAGTGACCCCACCATTGCTCCTTATGCAAAGACAGGGGAAGTTACCCTACGACTGTCCACCAAGGCCTTGAGTCAGGCAGAAGCCGACACCAAGTTTGATGCTGTGGAAAAGGAAATTTTGTCACATAAGACTTTTGAAGACCAGTCTCTGTCAGAGATTTTCTATGGTTATGGGGATGACAATTCCTTGGCTCAGGTGGCTTTTGACTTGCTCAAGAGTCAAGGAAAGACGATTTCAGCAGCAGAGAGTCTGACAGCAGGTCTCTTCCAAGCGACTTTGGCAGATTTTGCTGGAGCTTCAGCTATTTTTTCAGGTGGCTTCGTCACCTATAGCATGGAGGAAAAGAGCCGGATGCTGGACATTCCGCTGGGAGAGCTGGAGGAACATGGGGTTGTTTCAGCTTTTACGGCTGGGGAAATGGCAGAGCAGGCTAGAAAGCTGACCGAAAGCGACTTGGCTGTCAGTCTGACAGGCGTGGCTGGACCAGATTCACTGGAAGGCCATCCAGCAGGGACCGTTTTTATCGGTTTAGCTAGTGCTGCAGGAACGAAAACTATTAAGGTCAATATTGCTGGACGTAGCCGGCGAGATGTACGAAAAATCGCTGTTCTGCACGCCTTTAACCTAGTGCGAAAGACTTTATTAAATAGTTAATTTTTGGTATAATTAAAAGATAGCCAAAAGATATTTTTAGAAAAAATAGGAGAAATTAATGGCAAAGAAACAAAAGAATCTAGATGATATTACAAAAAAATTTGGAGACGAGCGCCAAAAAGCTTTGGACAACGCCCTGAAGAACATTGAAAAGGACTTCGGTAAGGGAGCGATTATGCGTCTGGGCGAGCGAGCAGAACAAAAGGTTCAAGTCATGAGTTCAGGATCTTTGGCCTTGGATATCGCCCTTGGTGCCGGTGGTTATCCTAAGGGACGTATCATTGAAATCTACGGTCCAGAGTCTTCTGGTAAGACGACTGTTGCCCTTCATGCTGTTGCTCAAGCGCAAAAAGAGGGTGGTATTGCAGCCTTTATTGATGCAGAGCACGCTTTGGATCCATCTTACGCGGCTGCTCTAGGTGTAAATATTGATGAGCTGTTGCTATCTCAACCAGATTCTGGTGAGCAAGGTTTGGAAATTGCAGGAAAATTGATTGACTCTGGTGCAGTTGATTTAGTTGTCATTGACTCCGTTGCAGCTCTTGTACCACGTGCGGAAATCGATGGCGATATTGGAGATAGCCACGTTGGTCTGCAGGCTCGGATGATGAGTCAGGCCATGCGTAAACTGTCTGCTTCTATCAATAAAACAAAAACAATTGCCATCTTTATCAACCAACTTCGCGAAAAGGTTGGGGTTATGTTTGGAAATCCTGAAACAACACCAGGTGGTCGTGCCTTGAAATTCTATGCGTCTGTCCGTTTGGATGTCCGTGGGAATACTCAAATTAAAGGAACTGGCGATGCTAAGGATACAAATGTTGGTAAGGAAACCAAGATTAAGGTCGTGAAAAACAAGGTAGCTCCGCCATTTAAAGAAGCCTTCGTGGAAATCATGTATGGAGAAGGAATTTCTAAGACTGGTGAACTGATCAAGATTGCAACAGACTTGAATATCATCAAAAAAGCAGGTGCTTGGTATTCTTATAATGACGAGAAGATTGGTCAAGGTTCTGAAAATGCCAAGAAATATTTGGCAGATCACCCAGAAGTCTTTGACGAAATCGATCGTCAAGTCCGTGTCCGTTTTGGCTTGATTGAAGATGATCAAGAAGGGGAAGCAACTGCGACTGAAACTGCAGGAAAAATCACTGAAAACATTGAAGAAGTGACTCTTGAACTAGACGATGCTATAGAGATCGAGGAATAATTTTTCCAAAATAGGTCGCAAGACCGATGGTTTTTATGATATAATAGACTACGATAGTAGTATCGGGTAGTGAAAGGAGTCCTTACATGATTACAATTTACACAGTTTCAAGTTGTACAAGCTGTAAGAAAGCAAAGACCTGGCTTAATGCCCATCAATTAACTTATAAAGAACAAAACCTCGGTAAAGAGGGAATCACAAAAGAAGAAATTTTAGATATTTTGACCAAAACTGAAAATGGCGTTGCAAGCATTGTCTCTTCTAAAAATCGCTATGCAAAAGGTCTTGGTGTTGATATTGAAGATTTAAGTGTGAGTGAAGTGATTGATATTATCATGGAAACCCCACGTATCTTGAAAAGCCCTATCTTGGTTGACGATAAACGCCTCCAAGTTGGATATAAAGAAGATGACATTCGTGCCTTTCTTCCACGTTCTGTTCGTAACGTTGAAAATGCAGAGGCGCGTTTGAGAGCAGCTCTATAAATAGCCCATTATAAAGAAAAAGGAGTCTGAACAAGCCGATTTGCTAGTAATAGTGAATGGGCGGGTTTTCAGACCTTTTTTACTTTACGAATCTAGCGTTGACAGGAGTTATGAGTGTGGTAAAATAGGCGTAGGAGGCTAAAAAATGAAAAAGATAGTGCTATTGTTAGGCCTTGTTTTACTTACACTGACGGCCTGCGGTCAGAAAAAATCACATACTGCTTCGTCCGCTTCAACTTCTGAGGATAAGTTGGATACAACCTTGCCGATTATTTCAAATGCGGAAAAGAACACAGTAGTAACAAAGACCTTGGTCTTTCCAAAAACTGAGAATGGCTCACAGCAAAAGCAGGTAGTGACTTATAAAGACGAGCAATTTTTAAGTTTAAGTATAGAGCAGGTTAGTCCAAATGCGGATGATTTAAAGCAAGCGATAAAGGAATATGGTGTAGAAGAAGCTCAAGCAGTACTCAATAGATCTTTGGAAGCAGATGAACATTATCGACAAGTAAAGGATTTGCCAGGTTTCTCTATGTCCTTACAGATTTTAAATGAGAATGAGCTCAAGCGTGTGACTAATCTGGATTTTCAAACCTTGGATGTAGATAAGGCTGCAGAAACAGAATATTTAAAAGCTTTAAAACTAAAAGAACTGCTGAAGATGAACCCAGCCCAGTATGTTGAAAATCAACTTTTGAATGGTGCAAAAGAAGAATAGTAGAAAAACGCCATTTTTGCTTATTTTATGGGCTGATATTGATTTGTAACATTTGTGAAAAGATTTGAAATATGGTATAATGATGATATTCTAACGAAAGAGGGTGTAATTGTGGGATTTACAGATGAAACAGTACGTTTTAATCTCGACGATTCAAATAAAAAAGAGATTAGCGAAACGTTGACGGATGTTTATACATCGCTGAATGAAAAAGGCTACAATCCAATCAACCAAATCGTTGGGTATGTTCTCAGTGGGGATCCTGCGTACGTACCTCGTTATAACAATGCTCGCAATCAGATTCGCAAATATGAACGAGATGAAATTGTTGAAGAATTGGTTCGTTATTATTTGAAAGGGCAGGGCATCGATCTTTAATGAGAATTATGGGATTGGATGTGGGCTCTAAAACAGTGGGAGTGGCTATTAGCGACCCGCTTGGGTTTACAGCTCAGGGTTTGGAAATTATCCAGATCAATGAAGATCAGGAAGAGTTTGGTTTTGAGCGCCTTGGTGAGCTTGTTGCTGAATACAAGGTTGATAAGTTTGTCATCGGTCTTCCTAAAAATATGAATAATACTAGCGGTCCCCGTGTAGAAGCCAGTCAGGCCTACGGAGCTAAAGTAACAGAGTTGTTTGGCTTGCCGGTTGAGTATCAAGATGAGCGCTTAACAACAGTGGCAGCTGAGCGAATGCTAATTGAGCAAGCAGATGTTAGTCGGAACAAACGCAAGAAAGTGATTGATAAATTAGCGGCCCAGCTGATTTTGCAGAATTATTTAGATAGAAATTATTAGAAAGATTGAGGGAGATGAATATGGCACATGATCATAACCATGACCACGAACATGAAGAGCGCGAATTGATTACTTTGGTGGATGAGCAAGGCAATGAAACCTTGTTTGAAATTCTCTTGACCATTGACGGTATGGAAGAATTCGGAAAAAATTATGTCCTTCTTGTACCAGCTAATGCTGAAGAAGATGAAAATGGTGAAGTTGAAATTCAAGCATACTCATTCACAGAAAATGAAGATGGAACTGAAGGTGACCTTCAGCCTATTCCAGAAGATGCTGAAGAAGAATGGAATATGATTGAAGAAGTTTTCAACAGCTTCATGGAAGAGTAAGTGTATTTCTGCCTTTGTTAACTAAAAAAAGCAAGGCAAATCTAGAGACTGCCTCAGTTCGCTCAATGAGCGAGGCTGGTATAGATGTCCTGGATATATTTATTTCGTTCTGGTTAAAAGGAACGAATACCTAAATTTGTTAAACAGATAGTTTATTGTTAACTCGGAGTCTCAAACGTAAGCTATATGATTAATTGAAAAAAGAGAGCTGGTTGATCATTCACTCGGCTCTCTTTTTACTAGGAGTAAAGATGGAGAAGATAGAAAACTGGCTGGACAGCCGAATCGGACTAAATTTTCGGACTGGACTTGGGAGAATGGAGCAGGCAATCCGTTTGCTCGGTCATCCAGAAAAAGCCTACCCAACCATTCATGTAACTGGAACAAATGGTAAGGGATCGACAGTAGCCTTTTTGCGAAACTTATTTGACCAACATCAAAAGAAAGTTGGGACTTTTACCTCGCCTCATATGGAAACTGTTCATGATCGGATTTGCTTAAATGGGCAGCCGATTTCGGAGAGTGATTTCTCTAGGTTGGGTGATCAAGTGCGTAAGATGGAGCAAAACGCACTGTTGCCCCAGGATCAACTTTCTTATTTTGAAATCCTCAGTTTAATCGCCTTTTTGTATTTTGCAGAGCAAGCGGTGGATGTGGCCTTGATTGAGGTGGGGATAGGTGGTTTGCTAGATACAACGAATGTCATCACAGGAAGTGTCTCAGTCATTACATCGATTGGCCTTGATCATCAGGAGACCTTGGGAACGACACTTGAGGAGATTGCAGAGCAAAAAGCAGGGATTTTTAAAGTGTGCAGTCCTGCTGTTATCGGTCCTTTGCCAGAAGTTGCACGACAAGTTTGTCGAGAGCGGGCAAAGGAGTTGAATATCGGCTTATATGAGTATGGCCAAGATTTTTCTCTCAAGAACAAGGAGCTTCGGGCTCGTGATTTCACCTGGCTAGATGTAGAATTGGGCTTGTCAGGGACCTACCAAGAAGAAAATGCGGCCGTAGCTGTGGAAGCTTTTCTTTTATTTATGGAGCGCCAGTCATGGAATCTAGATCTGAGTTCGGTAAAAAAAGCTTTAGTCCAAACTAGCTGGGCAGGCCGTTTGGAAAAAGTCTGCGATGGCATTTATTTAGATGGAGCCCATAATCTTCCTGCAGTTGAGCGCTTGGTCGAGTTTATTAAGCAAGAAAAGGACAAAGAAGTTTTGATCTTGTTTGGGGCTTTAAAGCGAAAAGATTATTCGGAAATGCTCCATTATTTGCAAGAGGAACTACCTCAGGCAAGTTTATTTCTGACTAGTTTTTCATATGGTGAAACAATAGGCGAGCAAGAAGCAGGGCAACTTCCTTTTATCAGGGATTATAGAAATTTTCTAAAAGACTACCAGCAGGATGATAATCCTCATCGTTTATTGTTTGTAACTGGGTCTCTCTATTTCATTGCGGAGGTACGTCAATTTTTAAAAGGAGAGATAGATTGACGGCTGGAAAAGGTCTTTGTTATAATGAAAATGGAACTAGCAAAAAGTAGGCAAAACATACTTCTGTGCCAGCTCTAAAACCCCCTATGATTAAAGGAGGAAGGATTATGACTTTTTCAAAAAAAGCGACGATTTTATCCCTAACAGCTATGGTAGCTCTTGCTTTGGTAGCTTGTAGCAATGGCAATAGTCAAACTCAGCCATCTCAATCCAGTCAAGCTTCAAACTCTTCGGTATCTTCAAGTTCGACGTCAACTTCTGCTTCAAGTTCAAGTAGTGCAACGACTTCGACCTCTTCTTCGTCAGCAACAACCGCTACAAGTACAGAATTGGACGGAACCTATACAGCTACGCATGAAGGCGATCAATTGACCTTGACGATTTCATCTGGTAAAGGAACCTTAACTACCTTGGAGAGAGATGGTGAGAAAGAAATCGAACAAGTCGAAATTGATAGCACAAATCAGCGAATGATTATTGGAGACGATGTTCATCGCTACTATATCAATGGCAATCAACTGACTGTGGAAGATATTGATCAAGAGCAGGATCAAGATGACACAATTGTCTTTACTAAACAATAAGACTTCACAAGACTGGGGACTCCAGTCTTTTTTTAATTTCTATCAGAAGGTCAATCTGTTTTTGCTTGATTTATTGAGAAGGCCCCGCTATACTTAAATATAAGAAAATTGAGGAGTAGGTGTGTGAGAAAGTTTCGCTTATTGATGTCAAAATATGGTTTCAGCATCATTGTCATGCTACTGGAACTCTTCTTTATATTTTGGCTTTTCTTTTATTTAGGTGAAATTAATAAGGATTTATGGATTCTTGTAGTCACCTTATTAACAGTTGGTACGATTTTTTCGATTGTCAATCGTTCTATGACACCTGAAAGCAAAGTAACCTGGCTTTTGGTTACTTTTATCCCAGTTGTAGGGCCTCTGATTTATCTCATGTTTGGAGAACGCAGGCTGTCTCGGAAAGAAATGAAGCAGTTGCGCAGCATGGATTCCATGAAGTTTCGTGAGGACAATAGCTATGAGCTGAGATTGGACCTGAAAAAGAAAAATAAATCAGCTTTTGGGATAGTTAAGTCCTTGCTTAGTATGGACCATAATGCGGATGTTTATGATGGGACTGCGTCTCAGTATTTTGCCTTGGGAGAAGAGATGTATGTTGCTATTTTAGAAGACCTGAAATCAGCAGAAAAATTCATCTTTCTGGAATACTATATTATCGAAGAAGGTAAGATGTGGAATAGTATTCTGGAGATTTTGAAGGAAAAGGCTGCTCAAGGAGTAGAAATCAAGCTCCTCTATGATGACATTGGCTGTATGGCGACTTTACCAGGAGATTATACGGAAACTTTGCGTTCCTTTGGGATTAATGCACATAAGTTCAATAAGGTGATTCCGCGTATGACGGTGGCCTACAACAACCGAGATCATCGTAAAATTCTTGTGATTGATGGTCAGATTGGCTACACGGGTGGTATCAATATGGCTGACGAATACATTAATCATATTGTCCGCTTCGGCCATTGGAAAGATGGCGGGATTCGCTTAGATGGTCGGGCCGTTAAGGCGCTGACCAGGCTTTTTCTAATGAATTGGTACATCAACCGAGGTGAAATTACGGATTTTGATAAGTATCATTTAGAAAACAAAGCGGTAGAAGGCGAGGGGCTCTATATTCCATATGGGAGCGGTCCTAAGCCTATGTACCGAACACAGGTCGGGAAAAATGTTTACCAGAATATTATCAGTCAGGCAACGGACTATGTCTATATCACCAGTCCTTATTTGATCATCGACTATGATTTAACCGAAAATATAAAAAACGCTGCCATGAGGGGAGTGGATGTTCGGATTGTCACGCCTTATATTACAGATAAAAAGCTTATTCAACCGATTACCCGAGGATCTTATCGTGAGCTTTTAGAGGCCGGTGTTCGTATTTACGAATACACACCAGGCTTTGTCCACAGTAAAAATGTGATTGCAGACGATGAACTAGCAGTAGTAGGCACCATAAACTTTGATTATCGTAGCTTGGTCCATCACTATGAGAATGCTGTGCTTTTATATAAAGTACCTGCTTTAGCAGACATAAAAGCCGATTTTGAAAGTATCTTTGAGGTGTCAACAGAGGTTCATGACGGTGTCTTTAAATCTACTTGGTACCAAAATCTTCTGAAAGAGATCGTTCAGCTTTTTGCGCCAATGCTTTGATCATGATAAACCTAATGAGAAGGATTTGTTTTACTCTATTGAGGGTACAAATTTCCTTCTCATTTTTTTACGAATAAAAAAGTAAAAGGAATTTTTCATGAAATTAGAGTTTGTTCAAAGAAAGACAAAAAGGCCGTTTTCAAAAATCTACCTAAGATTTCGGGAATTAGAAACCTTGGCAAAGTCTAAAGCGACCAAAGACAAGCAGGTCTTAAAGCTAGAAGCAGATTCTGCCAAGTAGGCTAATCTTTTGAGAGGTGTGTAAAAGGAAAACTGACAGACAGAAGACTTTTTGATATACTAGTAAAGACTATATTGAGGAGAGTTATTATGTTTGATGAATTCGACAATCAAGAGGCAGAAGTGCAACTTGAAGCGAAAATAGAAGAAAAAAAAGAACAAGAAATTCAGCCAGAAGATGAGAAAGCAGGACTACAACTTCAAGAAGAAAGCTTGAAGCCTGCGAGCATTCCTTTTGGGCATTTGCTACTCTGGAGTTTCATAGCTAGCTTCTTCAGCGTGGCTAATCCCTTATTTACCTCATTGGCGACAAATCTACAGACGCAAAATCTGTATGCAGGCTGGGCAATGACCCAGGGTCAAGTAGCTTACGGTCAATTTTATGGCACGAGTGGCATGCTGTATTATGTGATAGCGTGGTTGGGAAACCTCTTTATGGGAAGTCTTCTTTTTGCTGTACTGCAATTTTTAGCGCTTTTTATAGCTGGGATTTTCCTTTTTCAGTTTATCTATCAAATGACTGGAAAAAAGGTTCTAGCGCAGCAACTGCTTCCGCTTTTTTATCTCTTGGTCATAACTCTTGGTTTTGGTGGCCTGTATGCAAGTATTTTTGTTCTTCCTTTTATCATGTGGAGTCTAAATTTCTTAGCTCGCTATGTCAATGATCGAGTGGGGGATAATGGTTTCATCTTGCTGGGAGCTATTGGAGCCTTGGCTTTCATGGTGGATCCATTCACTAGTATTGTCTTCTATGGTTTGGTTTTCCTTGTTTGGACCATTTTTCATATTGCCCGTAAACGCTTGGCCCGAGGATTTTATCAATTTTTAGCTAGTTTACTTGGTTTTTCACTGGTCTTTTATCCGCTGGGATATTACACTGTTTGGAAGGGAACTTTTGGTGTAGCAATTAGCCAAGTGACGTACAGCTTTGAAAGTTTAGGATTACAAGTATCCGATCTTCCTACTTTACTCATAATGGGCGGCCTGTTTGTTTGTCTTGGTTTCTTAACAGCCTTGGTTATGGGAATGGTATCTTTGGTAGAGAAAAATGCAAAACCTTTCCGATATTTGGGGGGGTTAGGAATTTTAACTCTGCTCCTAGTCAATATCTTTCTGCCAAGTCAGGGGAATTTCCAGTTGTTGCCTATGATTCCTTTTGTGATGATTCTCTTGGCGATTTGGTTTAACAAGAATTTTTCAGAGGGACGTCATACGAGAAAAAGACGGACTCCTTCTATTTGGAAAAATTATTTTGTTGGAAATTTATTTTTACCTGTGTTAGCGATGGCCTTTTTAGTCGCATCACCAGTTGTTCAACGCTATCTATTAGCTGGTGAAGAAGCAGAACGTGCTGTGGTTAGCAAGTATATCCGTGAGGAGTCAGCTAAGGACGATAAAATCTATGCTTGGGACAGCACAGCCAGTCTCTACCAATCAACCGGCCGTTTGTCTGCAGCAACCATCTTAAGTCCTAAATTATACTTAGATACCGAAGAGAATAAGATTTTATTGGGAAATCAGTTAGATGCGAATCTACCACGCTATATTGTGGTCAACAAAAAAGTCCCTCTACTAGAGAAAGTAAAAAAAATAATATCTTCAAATTATAAGAAAATTGGCCTAGATACTAGCCAGTTCAAGCTTTACGAGCTCAAATAACATTATCAATATCTTGTGTTTTAATTAAAAAAATTAAAAATATTACACAAGATATTGATTTTTTATTTTATAGTGTTATAATGAGTCATGTACGAACGGAGGATAGGAAATGATTACTTTAAGAGAAGAAACAGTGACCTGTATTCCTAATATTTATGTAGTTAAACGCGATGGCCGGCGCGTGAATTTTGACGTTGACAAGATTTATAAAGCCTTGGTCAAAGCGGCCTGTGAAGTGACGCCCATGTCTCCTTTGCTTGAAGCCAAGCTTGAGGGAATTACGGAGAAGATTGTTGCTGAAATCACTCATCGTTTTTCTCAGGATGTGAAGATTTATGAAATCCAAAACATCGTTGAGCATGAGCTTTTGAATGCCAATGAATATGCTATTGCCAAGGCCTATATCTCGTATCGAACCCAGCGTGACTTTGACCGTTCTCAGGCAACCGATATTAATTTTACTATTGACAAATTGCTCAATAAGGACCAAACAGTGGTCAACGAAAATGCCAATAAAGACAGTGATGTTTTTAACACTCAACGGGATTTGACTGCGGGAATTGTCGGCAAGTCCATCGGTCTTAAGATGCTACCTCCTCACGTAGCCAATGCCCATCAAAAGGGCGATATTCACTACCATGATTTGGATTATAGCCCTTATACACCAATGACCAACTGCTGCTTGATTGATTTTAAGGGTATGCTGAAAAATGGCTTCAAGATTGGAAATGCCGAAGTAGAGAGTCCTAAGTCTATTCAGACTGCGACAGCTCAAATCTCGCAGATTATTGCCAATGTAGCTTCTAGTCAGTATGGAGGCTGTTCAGCTGACCGAATCGATGAAGTCTTGGCTCCTTATGCAGAACTCAATTACGAGAAGCATTTAAGAGATGCCAAGGACTGGGTGCTAGCTGATAAAAGAGCTGATTACGCTTGGGAAAAAACAAAAAAAGATATCTATGATGCTATGCAGTCCTTAGAGTATGAGATTAACACGCTTTTTACCTCTAATGGACAAACCCCCTTCACTTCTTTAGGATTTGGTTTGGGAACCAATCGCTTTGAACGCGAGATTCAAAAATCAATTCTTAACATCCGTATCAAGGGCTTGGGAAGTGAACATCGGACAGCTATCTTTCCTAAGCTGATTTTCACTCTTAAGCGTGGCCTTAATTTAGAGCCAGGAAGTCCTAACTACGATATCAAACAGCTGGCGCTGGAATGTGCGACGAAACGGATGTATCCGGATGTCCTATCTTATGATAAAATCATTGAATTGACTGGCTCTTTCAAGGTACCGATGGGTTGCCGTTCCTTCCTCCAAGGTTGGAAGGATGAGAATGGCCAAGAAGTCAATTCTGGCCGTATGAATCTGGGAGTTGTGACTGTCAACCTACCTCGGATTGCACTGGAAGCTGAAGGAGATAAGGATAAATTCTGGTCCTTATTCGCTGAGCGAATGGCTATTGCTAAGGATGCTTTGGTCTATCGGGTAGAGCGGACTAAGGAAGCAACGCCAGCAAATGCTCCAATCTTGTATCAATACGGTGCTTTTGGCAAACGCCTGGGCAAATATGATCAAGTTGACCAGCTCTTTACTCACCGCAGAGCAACAGTTTCACTTGGTTATATCGGTCTTTACGAAGTTGCAACTGCTTTTTATGGTGGAGAATGGGAAGGCAATCCAGAAGCAAAAGAATTTACAGTGGATATTGTCAAAGAGATGAAGCGTTTGGTTGGTGAATGGTCAGATGAATATGACTATCATTTCTCTGTTTATTCGACTCCATCCGAAAGTCTGACCGACCGTTTCTGCCGTTTGGATACTGAGAAGTTTGGGCTTGTTCCAGATATTACAGACAAGGAATACTATACCAACTCTTTCCACTACGATGTGCGTAAAAATCCAACACCTTTTGAAAAATTGGACTTTGAGAAAATTTATCCAGAAGTGGGGGCCTCAGGTGGCTTTATCCATTACTGTGAATACCCTGTTCTGCAACAAAATCCAAAAGCCTTGGAAGCTGTCTGGGACTATGCTTATGACCGGGTTGGTTACTTAGGAACAAATACGCCAATTGACCGCTGTTACAAATGCGACTTTGAGGGAGACTTCACACCGACTGAGCGTGGTTTCACCTGTCCAAACTGTGGCAACAGCGATCCCAAGACAGTTGACGTGGTCAAGCGGACCTGTGGTTATCTAGGAAATCCGCAAGCTCGTCCGATGGTTAACGGTCGTCACAAGGAGATTTCTGCTCGGGTCAAGCATATGAATGGCTCGACTATTAAATTTTCAGGAAACGAAAACTGATTGAAACTAAATAAGAAGCGGGAGTGATACAGAACATCAGTGTGATGTATCGCTCTTTTTCATTAATCATTAGGAGAAAAAATGGGAAAATATCAACTAGACGATAAAGGTAAGGCTCAAGTAAGACGTTTTCATGAAAAACATTCTACAGGAGCTAGCAACAAAAAGGCGCGAGTGACTAGCCTGCGGGAGCAATTTCTGGCAAAGGCTAGCAAGAAGAAGTAAAGTATGGTAGAAAAATGGAAGTAGAATTAAGGGAACCAAGAATAGAGGACAAGATCGCTATTTTGGAAATGTTAGAAGATTTTGAAGCGACTGGTGGACGGCGTGACGGCTTCTTTGGCGGAGCTGATTTTGTCTATGAGGACTGGCTGGAAACTATTCAGCTGGCTGAAGTCGGACTGGGTTTACCAGAAGGTTTTGTGCCTTACATTCAGCTTATGACTTTTACTGCGGATGGTCAGGCTGTGGGCTTTCTGAATTTGCGTTTGCTACTCAATGACCATCTGCTCCAAGAAGGTGGGCACATTGGTTACAGTATTCGTCCGTCTGCGCGTGGCAAAGGACTGGCAAAAGAGCAACTGAGACAAGGCTTGCAAGTAGCCAAAAGTAAAAATATAAAACGGGCTCTAGTGACCTGCGATAGGGATAATGCTGCCAGCAGAGGTGTGATTCTTGCTAACGGTGGAGTATTAGAGGATATTCGAGGTGGGAAAGAGCGTTATTGGATTGATATTGATTGAGGAAAGCCTATGAAGTTACGACGACCAACTTTGGAAGATAAAGATGCGATTTTAGAGATGATTGCTGAATTTGATGCTGCGAATTCTTATATGCATGGTGGCATGGGCTCCGCTTGGAAGCGAGCAAAGGATTATGAGGATTGGTTAAAGATTGTAGAACAGCAGGAGGATGCGGCCAATTTGCCAGCAGGCTGGGTTCCCGCAATCAAATTTTTATCCTTTGATGAGACCGGCTTGCCTCTGGGTTTTTTAGCTCTGCGCTTGTCCTTAAATGACAAATTATTTGTGGAGGGTGGACATATTGGCTATTCTATCCGCCCCAGTCAACGCAGAAAGGGCTTGGCCAAGTTGCAACTAGAGTTAGGGCTGGCAGAGGCTAGAAAGCAAGGATTAGAACGAGTGCTGATTACCTGCGATGAAGACAACGAAGCCAGCCGACGCACGATTCTCTCTGCTGGCGGTGTTTACGAAAATACAATCGACAGAAGTCAGCGTTATTGGATTGATATAGATTGAGGAAAGCCTATGAAGTTACGACGACCAA
>NZ_KZ672800.1:0-17353 GCF_001811085.1 Streptococcus sp. HMSC062B01 | reverse complement strand
AATTTGATGCTGCGAATTCTTATATGCATGGTGGTGTGGGCTCCACTTGGAAGCGGGCCAAGGATTATGAGGATTGGTTAAAGATTGTAGAACAGCAGGAGGATGCTGAAAATCTGCCAGAAGGATGGGTACCAGCAATTCAGTTTATCTCGGTTGACGAGGAAAACCACCCACTGGGCTTCCTAGCATTGCGTCTCTTGTTAAATGAAAAACTCTTTGTTGAGGGTGGGCATATTGGCTATTCAATTCGGCCGGGGGAGCGAGGCAGGGGCTATGGGCAGGAGCAACTGCATCTGGGCCTTATAGAGGCGAAGAGAGCTGGTTTGGACTTTGCTCTGATTACCTGCGATGAAGAAAACGAAGCTAGCCGGCGAACGATTCTTGCTAATGGTGGCGTCTATGACAATACCATTCAAGGAAGCGAGCGCTACTGGATAGAGCTAGATGGAGAAGTGGCATGAACAATCCCAAACCCCAAGAATGGAAAAGCGAGGAGCTGAGTAAGGGGCGAATCATTGACTATAAGGCTTTTAACTTTGTGGATGGCGAAGGTGTCCGCAACTCCCTCTATGTCAGTGGCTGTATGTTTCACTGTGAGGGCTGCTATAATGCAGCAACCTGGTCCTTCAACGCTGGTATTCCCTATACCCAAGAGCTGGAGGAGCAAATCATGAAGGACTTGGCGGAACCCTATGTGCAGGGGCTGACCCTTCTAGGCGGCGAGCCTTTTCTCAACACAGGCATTCTCCTGCCCTTGGTCAAGCGGATTCGGAGAGAGCTTCCAGACAAGGATATCTGGTCCTGGACGGGCTATACTTGGGAGGAGATGATGCTGGAAACGGAGGATAAGCTGGAGTTGCTGAGTCTGATTGACATCCTAGTAGACGGCCGTTTTGACCTTACCAAGAAGAATCTTATGTTACAGTTTCGTGGCTCTTCCAATCAGCGCATTATAGATGTGCAGAAGTCCCTTCAGTCTGGACAAGTAGTCATCTGGGATAAGCTGAATGATGGGAAAGAAAGTTTTGAACAAGTTGATCGGGATGGCCTCATCTGATCATGGTCAACTAGATCAAAGATGCCCTATGATATAATTTTAAAAATGGTTCCTGTTATAAGGGACCATTTTTTGTAAACAAACCCTTGAGACCTCTATAAAATACTCTATATTTATGCATTTTGATTTGTTTATGACGTATTTGCTTTCTTTTTCTTAAGTTAATCAAAGATGAAGAGAAAATGGTTTGGCTCTTTACTATGATTTCTTAAAAATTTCTTAAAAATAAGGCAGAATCTAAATATTTTTGTGATATAATAAGATGGAGTAATTATGTATAGGAAGTGTTTTTAGCATGTCTCGTAGAAAAAGCAATGGAACTACCGCTAAATCAAGACGTTTTAAAATCTTAAATGTTAGTTTATTCATCATCTATGTTTTATTAATCTCTGTCTTGATAGTTTATATATTCAAGTATAATATTTTAGCTTTTCGTTATTTGAATATTATTTCAACCTTTGTGATGATACTAGTAGCAGTTCTAGCTGCTCTTTTCATTTGGTTTAATAAGGCTCGGATTTTTACAACGGTATTGTTGGTTCTGTCCTTGCTGATTGGGTCAGTAACCATGTACGCTGTCAAGGAAATGGTGGACCTGTATACTGGTTTGAATTCCACCTCTAACTATTCTGAGTACGAAATGAGCGTTGTAGTAGCAGCAGATAGCGACATTAAAGATATAAAAAAAGTAACCAATGTTTTAGCTCCAACCAATAATGATGGTGAAAACATTGCGGCTTTAACAGATGAACTGGCTAAGACCAAGAAAGTCCAATTGACAGTGGACTCAGCGAGCTCTTATCTAGCGGCTTATAAGTCCCTGCTTGCTGGAGAGACAAAAGCTATTGTTATCAATAGTGTATTTGAGGATACCTTACGAAGCGAAGATCCTGACTATGCTTCCAAAGTTAAAAAGTTGTATTCTTACAAATTAACGAAAAAGGTTGAGACTGCAGCTAAGAAGCATGATGTTAACGCAGATGTCTTTAATATCTATGTCAGCGGGATTGATACCTATGGTGGCATCTCATCTGTCTCTCGTTCGGATGTGAACATCATTATGACAGTTAACCGTAAGACCAAGCGCGTGCTTTTGACAACTACACCGCGTGACGCCTATGTACCTATTGCGGATGGTGGTGCGGATCAGCCTGATAAACTGACCCATGCGGGTATTTATGGTATAGATGCTTCGGTTCATACTCTAGAGAAACTTTATGGTATCGATATTCAGTATTATGTACGTTTGAATTTCACTTCCTTCCTCAAATTGATTGACCTTTTGGGTGGTGTTGATGTGTATAACGATCAAGAATTCACAAGTCTTCATGGGAATTACCACTTCAAGGTTGGAAATGTTCATCTCAATTCTGAGCAAGCACTGGGCTTTGTCAGGGAACGGTATTCATTGACGGGTGGTGATAACGACCGCGGAAAGAATCAGGAAAAAGTCATCGCTGCTGTTATTAAAAAGCTGACCTCAACAGATGCTCTGAAGAATTACAATAGTATTATTTCAGGCTTACAAGATTCTGTTCAGACAAATATG
Organism: Streptococcus sp. HMSC062B01; assembly: GCF_001811085.1. Classification (NCBI taxonomy): domain Bacteria; kingdom Bacillati; phylum Bacillota; class Bacilli; order Lactobacillales; family Streptococcaceae; genus Streptococcus; species Streptococcus sp. HMSC062B01. Next base: position 14,747 of record NZ_KZ672800.1, on the reverse strand, counting down.
AGCTTAGAAACCATGATGAATCTTGTGAATACCCAGTTGGAAACAGGTGGGAACTATACAGTTACGTCACAAGCTTTGACTGGAAATGGAAAAACTGGTCTGCCTTCATATGCTATGCCAGAAGCTGCCCTTTATATGCTGGAAGTTGATCCAGCTAGCCTGGCTCAAATGAAGTCTGAAATTCAGACTGTTATGGAAGGGAAGTAAGCCATGATTGATATTCATTCACATATCGTTTTTGAAGTTGATGATGGTCCAAAGACAATAGAAGATAGCAGGGCCTTGCTGGAGGAAAGCTACCGCCAAGGGGTGCGAACGATCATTTCAACTTCTCATCGTCGGAAAGGGATGTTTGAGACTCCAGAAGCAAAAATTGAAGAAAACTTCAAACAAGTCCAGGAACTGGCTAAAGAAATTGCGGATGATTTGACTGTTCTCTACGGGGCTGAAATATATTATACAAGTGATATTTTGGATAAGCTGGAGCAAGGAAAGATTCCACGCTTGGCAGATAGTCAGTATGCTTTAATTGAATTCAGTATGATCACGCCTTACAAGGAAATTCATACAGCTCTGAGCAACGTTTTACGCTTGGGCGTTACACCTGTCGTCGCTCATATTGAACGCTATCATTGCTTGGAAAATGATGAAAAGAAGGTGCGCGACTTGATTAATATGGGTTGTTACACCCAGATTAATAGTTCGAGTGTTTTAAAACCAAAGCTGTTTGGAGACACTTATAAATTCATGAAAAAAAGGGCCCAGTTCTTTCTGGAGAAAGATCTGGTTCATTTCGTGGCCAGTGATATGCACAATTTGGATCCACGACCGCCTTATATGCAAGAGGCCTACCAAATCATCTCCAAGAAGTATGGGGAATCTCATGCAGAGCAGTTGTTTAGAAAAAATCAGGAATTATTGCTAAGAAGTGAATACATATAGGCTTCGCTCTTAGTATAGAGGAAAAGGAACATGAATAAAGAAAATCAACTAGTCGAAATTGACGTACTGTCTCTAATCAAGACGGTATGGAAAAGAAAGTTTATCATTCTGTTGATAGCGTTAGTGGCAGCTGTCTTAGCTTTGGGTTACAGCCTTTTTATTGCTAAGCCCTCTTATCAAAGTACGACACGGATTTACGTTGTCAACCGTCAGCAGACAGATAATAACACTCTGACCAACCAAGACCTACAAGCAGGATCTTACTTGGTTAAGGACTATAAGGAAATCATTTTATCACAGGATGTATTGTCTACGGTTATTTCAGAATTAAAATTACCTGGGACAACAGCTGAATTAAGCAAGTCTGTAAGTGTTTCGGTGCCTACAGATACGCGGATTGTGTCCATTACTGTCAAAAATAGTGATCCTAACCAAGCTAGCCGAATCGCCAACACCTTGCGCGAAGTGGCAGCTGAAAAAATCATTGCTGTTACCAAGGTTTCAGATGTAACAACCTTAGAAGAGGCAGAAGTTCCAAAATCACCCTCTTCTCCAAATATTCGCCGGAATGTCATCCTAGGCTTCTTGGCAGGAGCCATGGTGATGATTGTTATTGTCTTGATTGTAGAGATTTTAGATGATCGAGTGAAAAAGCCAGAAGACATCGAAGATGTGATGGGAGCTACACTACTAGGTGTTATTCCAAACCTAAAGAAATTGTAAGAAAGGGACCTCATGGCAACGTTAGAAATTATTAAAAATAAATTGGCGGAGATGCATCAGGCGGAAGAATACTTTAATGCATTGAGTACAAATATCCAGTTGAGTGGTTCTGATATTAAGGTTGTAGCGGTTTCTTCTGTTCAGCCAAATGAAGGAAAGTCAACTATTTCCATCAACTTAAGCTTGGCCTTCGCGCGGGCAGGTTATCGAACACTCTTGATTGATGCTGATATTCGAAACTCCGTTATGACAGGGGTTTTCAAGAGCCAAAGAAAAGTAGAAGGTTTGACAGAGGTCTTGTCTGGTAATGCTGATATTAGCCGAGCTTTGGCGGACACTGATTATCCAAACCTAGATGTTTTCTTGTCAGGACAGGTATCTCCAAACCCAACAGGGCTCTTACAAGGGAAAAATTTTGAAGTCATTATGGGCGTATTGAGAGAACATTATGATTATATTGTTGTCGATACACCACCAATCGGGATGGTTATTGATGCAGCGATTATTGCTCAGCGTTGTGACGGCAGCTTCTTAGTATCAGCTTCAGGCGCAGTTAGTCGCAAAGCTGTACAAAAAGCTAAAGAGCAGTTGGAACAAACAGGAACTCCATTCCTCGGTGTTGTTCTAAATAAATTTGATGTTAAATCAGAAAAATATGGTTCCTATGGTAATTATGGCAATTACGGGAACTATGGTAATTATGGGAAAAAATAGATTATAAGGAAGGTTACTAATGGGAGAGGAGAGAAGAGAATTTGAGAATTTCAAAATTGTCATTTTTCAAAGTCTAGCCGTTTTATTTTCAGCTTATATAGTTAGTCTTTTCAAAGAAGCAGAATATACTTCTCAGACCATTGCTATTTTATATCTTCTGCATTTCATTGTTTTTTATATCAGTAATTTCTCTTTTAAATTTTACACAAGGGGTTATTTAGAAGAATTACTGCAGACTATAAAATATAACCTGGTATTTTCAATTGCAATTACCTTTACTTCTTTTATGTTGAAGGAACCTTTTTCTATCTCAAGAAGAGGAATGGTCTACTTCTTTTTGATAAATTCACTAGCTATTTATCTGATGGACTCTATCATCAAAAAATATAAACAGTCCATTTACTCAAGATTTAAAAATCGGAAAAAATTGTTTTTGATTACAGCAACCAGTCGATTGGAAAAGGCTTATGAACGTTTAACCTCATCTAAATACTCTACCCGAGAATTGGTAGGCGTGACCATTATGGATGATACGACATTTAGCCAAGCCCAGGTGGCCATCGTTGCTCCTCAAGATATGGTAGACTTTGTAACAAAAGAGGTTGTCGATGAGGTCTTCATTAATCTGCCGAGTGAAGATTATGATATCGGAGATTTGGTTTCTCGTTTTGAAAGTATGGGAATAGATGTTTCGGTCAATCTAAATGCTTTCGACTTTTTATCTCTAGGTGAAAAGCGGATTCAAGAGGTTGCTGGAATGAGTGTGGTAACATTTTCGACGAACTTTTATAAGCAAACCCATGTTATAGCTAAACGTTGCTTGGATATTGTTGGTGCCCTGTTTGGTCTTTTGATTTGTGGTTTGGTTAGTATCGTTCTAGTCCCAATCATTCGTAAGGATGGAGGCCCAGCCTTCTTTGTTCAAAAACGAGTTGGGAAAAATGGCCGTTTCTTTAAATTCTATAAGTTCCGTTCTATGAGAGTGGATGCCGAGGAAATAAAAAAAGAATTAATGGAACATAACACCATGACTGGCGGTATGTTCAAGATGGATAATGATCCTCGAGTAACACCGATTGGACGTTTTATCAGAAAGACGAGTTTGGACGAGCTCCCTCAATTTTATAATGTTTTGATTGGAGACATGAGCTTGGTCGGTACTCGTCCGCCTACTGTAGACGAATATCGTAACTATACGCCTGAGCAAAAAAGACGTTTGAGCTTCAAGCCTGGGATTACAGGTCTTTGGCAGGTCAGTGGTCGTAGCGCCATCACAGATTTTGATGAGGTTGTAAAGCTGGACCTTGCTTATATGGACGGTTGGACCATTTGGCGGGACATTAAGATTTTGCTCAAAACCATAAAAGTTGTATTTAGGAAGGAAGGTGCTAAGTAGAAGCGCCTTCCTCTGATTATATATATTTGAGGAATAAATGAAGAAAGCTGTATATATTATAGGTTCAAAAGGAATCCCAGCCAAGTATGGTGGCTTTGAAACCTTTGTTGAAAAGTTGACGGCTTGTCAGCAAAGTCAGCATATCCAGTATTATGTCGCCTGTATGCGGGAAAATTCAGCAAAGTCAGGCATTGCAGAGGATGTATTTGAGCACAATGGTGCTATTTGTTATAATGTGGATGTGCCAAACATTGGACCAGCTAGGGCGATTTTTTATGATATAGCTGCGCTCAATCGAGCGATTGAAATGGCTAAAGAACAAAAAGACAAGGAGCCGATTTTCTATGTATTGGCTTGTCGAATCGGCCCTTTCATAGCAGGGATTAAAAAGAAAATCAAGGCTATTGGTGGCACCCTCATAGTCAACCCGGATGGCCATGAATGGCTACGTGCTAAATGGAGCCTTCCGGTTCGTAAGTACTGGAAATTTTCTGAGCAACTGATGGTCAAGCATGCGGATCTTTTGGTATGTGACAGCAAAAATATTGAATCCTATATCCAAAAGGATTATGCCAAGTATCAGCCCAAAACGACCTATATTGCTTATGGGACAGATACCAGTAAGTCCGTCTTACGCCAGGAGGATGAGAAGGTTCGGACCTGGTTTAATGAAAAGCAAGTTTCAGAAGGCAATTACTACCTAGTGGTTGGACGATTCGTTCCAGAGAATAACTATGAAGCTATGATTCGTGGTTTTATGCAGTCTAGCTCCCAGAAAGATTTCGTCCTCATCACAAATGTGGAGCAGAATAAATTTTACGACCAGTTGTTACGGGATACTGGTTTTGACAAAGATCCTAGGGTCAAATTTGTCGGTACTGTCTATGACCAAGAGTTGCTTAAGTACATCCGTGAAAATACCTTTGCCTATTTCCATGGGCATGAGGTTGGAGGGACCAACCCTTCTCTACTGGAAGCTCTAGCATCTACAAAACTGAATTTGTTGCTAGATGTTGGTTTTAACCGTGAGGTTGGTGAAGACGGGGCTATTTATTGGAAAAAAGATGAGTTGGCACGCGTCATTGAGGAAGTAGAGGGATTTGATCAGGTAGTGATAGCTGACTTGGATTTCAAGTCAAGCCAAAGAATTATCTCAGCTTTCACATGGGAAAAGATTGTGTCAGATTATGAAGAAGTGTTTAAAGGGTAAAGAATGAAACGGATTTTATACTTGCATGCTGGTGCAGAAATGTATGGAGCAGATAAGGTTTTACTGGAATTGATCAAAGGATTAGATCGCCAAGAATTTGAAGCTCACGTCATCCTACCAAATGATGGTGTTTTAGTCGAGGCCTTGCGTCAAGTTGGAGCTCAGGTTAGCGTGCTGGATTATCCGATTTTACGAAGGAAGTATTTTAATCCCAAAGGCATTGCCGACTATATTCGCTCTTATATTTTCTATGCTAAGCAAATCGCCCTCTATGCTCGAGAACACAGTATAGAAATGGTTCACAATAATACAGCGGCTGTTTTGGAGGGCATCTATTTGAAACGCAAGCTCAAGCTGCCTTTGATTTGGCATGTTCATGAGATTATCGTCAAACCCAAAGCTATTTCTGACTTTATCAATATGCTCATGGGACGATATGCAGACAAGATTGTGACGGTGTCCCAAGCGGTCGCTAATCATATCAAGCAGTCTCCCTTTATCAAAGATAGCCAAGTGGAAGTGATTTACAACGGTGTTGATAATGCTGTCTATTATCCAATGGATGCGTCTTCTATTCGTGAAAAATTTGACATTGCGCAAGATGCACTTGTGATTGGCATGATTGGTCGGGTCAATGCTATCAAAGGACAAAATGATTTCATAGAAGCAGTCGAGCCACTTTTGGAAAAGAATGAGCAAGCGGTAGCTTTCCTAGCTGGAGGTGTTTTTCCTGGTGAAGAATGGCGCTTAGAAGAACTAGATAAGAGAATAGCTTCTTCATCTGTTGTGTCACAAATTCATCGTATTGATTACTACGATAAGACTTCTGAACTTTATAATATGTTTGATATCTTTGTCTTACCAAGTATAAAACCTGATTCCCTACCTACAGTAGTCCTAGAAGCCATGGCTTGTTCAAAACCAGTTGTTGGTTATAACAATGGGGGAATAGCTGAAATGGTAGTAGATGACAAAAGTGGTTGCTTAGTCAAACCAAATCGTCCTCAAGAACTTTCTAATGCCATTTCTCTCTTACTAGATAGTTCTGAAAAAAGAGAAAAATTTGGGCGAGTAGGATATCAGAGACAAAAAGAGCTGTTTTCTTTGGAGAGTTACATCAAGAACTTTTCGGAGTTATATAAAACAGATAGAAAAGATTAGTTATGAATAAAATAGATTTTGTTGTGACTTGGGTTGATGGGAATGATCCTGTGTGGCAAGAAAAAAAATCAAGCTATGATGGCTCGGTTAATACTTCTAAACAGAGTATGAATTCAGTCAAGGCTTACCGAGAATGGGGGACCTTTAAATATTGGTTTAGAGGAGTTGAAAAATTTGCTCCTTGGGTCAATAAGGTCTACCTCGTGACCGACCAGCAAAAGCCAAGCTGGTTAGATATAAATAGTGAAAAATTGGTGTTGGTAGATCATACAGAGATTATCTGTAATGACTACCTACCAGTTTTTTCTGCCAATCCTATCGAAAGTAACATCCATCGAATCCCTGGTCTCTCAGAGCATTTTGTTTTTTTTAATGACGATATGTATTTGACAGCTCCAGTCGAGCCGACAGATTTTTTCTCAGAGGATGGTTTACCCAAATATAATACGGCTCTTTCACCGATTATTCCTGAGCGATATGGAACGGGGAATTTTCAGATAAATGACATGGAGATTGTCACTAGCTATTTCAGTCGAAATGAAATTTTGAAGAATGGCCAATTCTTTGATCCAAAGCAGGGATTAAAAAGTATCGTTAAGTCGCTACTATACAGAAATAGTCAGTTTATCTGTGGTTTCTGGGAGAGTCATCTGCCCTATCCTCTACTAAGATCAACGATGAACTTGGTATGGGAAAAGGAAAAAGCTGTCTTGGAGAGAACCTCGGCTAGTCGCTTTAGAAATCCTTCTGATACCAATGTTTGGCTCTTTAAGTATTGGCAGATTGCCAGTGGTCAATACGCTGTCGGAAATCCTAAGTTGGGGGGACTCTTTTCTTTGGATAATGCCGGACCAGATTTTTGGAAGATACTAAATTCTGGTAAATACCAAATTATGTGTATCAATGATGGATTTAACATTCAAGACGAGGAGCAGGTGATGACAGACTTTATCAAGGCTATGGATCAACTGCTTCCAGATAGAAGCTCATTTGAGATTTAAACTGTAAAACTAAGTAAGAGAAAGAAAAGAAAATATGATTTCGGTAATTGTGCCTGTTTATAATGTGGAGGACTACCTTCATTATGCCATGGAGAGTTTGGAACATCAGACTTACAAGGATATGGAAGTCCTCTTGATTGATGACGGCTCGAGTGATGGCTCAGGACACTTGTGTGACCAGTATGCCCAGCAATATGATTGGGTGACTAGCTACCATAAGGTCAACGGTGGCTTGTCTGATGCTCGGAACTATGGGGTCTTGAAAGCCAAGGGCGACTGGATTACTTTCCTAGATCCAGACGACTATCTGGAACCCTGCGCCTTGGAACTGCTAGCAGAGCTACAAAGTCGTACCCAAGCAGATATGGTGAGTGGCAAAGTAGAGCCAACAGCTCACTATCATCGTTTTCAAAATTTTCACTTGGATCAGCTTGATTTAGACCAAGTTAAGGTCTATGACAAGGCAAAGGCTCTGACTGAGATGCTTTATGGAGACCTTGTCACGGTCTCTGCTTGTGGGAAACTCTATCGGAAAGAACTTCTTGAGAAAGCTCCCTTCCCCAAGGGGCGCATCTACGAAGACCTCTATGTTATCAGTGAGCATCTCAACCAAGCCCAATCCGTGGCCTTGTACCATCTTCCGATTTACCATTATTACCATAGACCTGGTAGCATTACTGCCTCGGCTTTCACGCCAAAACAATACGAGTTTTACGAAGCAATTGATCATTTAAAAGAGGTTGTGAATGCAACCTATCCTGAGAGTTCAGAACTCCAAGAAGCCATCATTTCACGCTTCTTTACAGGAAGTCTTCTTATCTTTACGATGATTAAGGATGGGGATTCGGTAGAATTCAAGAGACTTCAGGAGAAAACCAGGCCTTATTTGCCACTTGTTTTGAAGAATTCTAGAGTTAGCAAGAAACGTAGGATCCTCTATGTTTTAATTACTAAGTATCCGCGGCTCTATTATCAATTTAAAAAGTTAAAAAATCCTAAGTAAGAGTTAGGGATGAAAGAAGAAAAGGAAAAAGAAAATGTTAAAGTTAGAACGTGATAAATTGCTAATTGCAGCAGTTTTAATAGTGGTTGTCTCCATAGATATGATCAATACGTCTATGTTAGCTCCTGTTTTACCTAATATTCCTAATGTAGTTCCTTTTTTTGCGGTCCTGTTACTTGCTATGCGATTTGCTTATATTCATCACTACTCTATAAGCTATCTCATCTTTGCACCAATTCTTCTTTTTGCCGGGGGGATGGTTTACTATAAGACTGGGAATCTTAATGCATTGATGTATATGTTTCTGCTTGTCTTTCTTTACAAGGCTGAGATGGAAAGTGTACTTAAAATATACTCTGTTGTAGCCTTGTTTTTTCTTGTATTGATAGTGCTCTTGGCCGTGATTGGTGCTATTCCAAACTTGCAATTTGTCCAATCACGATCTGCGGGAGTCGTTGTTCGAAATTCATTTGGCTTTATTTATCCAACTGATTTTGCTTCTCACTGTTTTTATCTATATACAGCTATATCGTATATCTTTAGAAAGAAATTCATTGTTTTACGGACTGCCTTAGGATTTGGTCTGGCTTATTTCATTATTCGATATTGCGATGCGAGGCTTAATGCCGCTTCTATTACTGTAATGGCGCTCATCTTTCTGTACTTTTATTTCCGAAATGATAAACAGCGACGGCTTTTTGCTTTACTTCCTTTATCGGCTGGTATAGCGTCTTCAGTAATGATTTATCTCTCTTCTAAATTTACCTGGTCTCATCCAATGTATGTGGCTCTAAACAATTTTTTTAGTATGAGATTACACCTAGGACATGAGGCACTAAAAAAATATGCAGTGCAGTGGTTTGGGACTCGGGGCATATCATTTGTCGGTTATGGGGGGCGTACAGAATCCGTTTTGAGCTACGACTATGTAGACTCTTCCTACGTTCAGATGCTCTTTACCTATGGGATGATTCCAGTTCTCTTATTGGTCGTGTTATACATAGTTAGGTCTTGGTCACTTTATCGCAAAAAGAATTATTTGCTATTGACGGCCTTATCCTTAATAGCAGTCAACTGTATGTTTGAGGCCTTCTGGGTTCGCCCGTCTTATAATATTTTTATGTTTACTCTGTTTGCAACCTTGCCAGTTATTGAATTTGAATCGAAGAAATCTACAACGAGGAACTCCTTGTGAAAGTATTAAAAAATTATTTATATAATCTTTCTTATCAGCTGTTAGTAATCGTTTTACCAGTCATTACTACACCCTATATTACTCGGGTTTTCTCATCCAATGACTTAGGTTCCTATGGGTACTACAACTCAATAGTAACTTACTTTATACTCTTAGCGACACTTGGGGTGGCCAATTATGGGACCAAGGAGATTTCAGGACATCGAAACAATGTTCAGAAAACCTTCTGGGGTATCTATAGTTTACAGGTTTTAGCAACCTGTTTGGCCATTGTTCTCTATGTTATTGTGTGCTTCCTTATTCCATCTATGAATAATCTGATTGCCTATATTTTAGGATTCAGTTTGTTGTCTAGAGGGCTAGATATTTCCTGGCTCTTTCAGGGGATGGAAGATTTTAAAAAGATTACTGTTCGAAATACAATGGTTAAACTTCTGGGTGTTGCTTCTATCTTTCTGTTTGTAAAGAAACCATCCGACTTATATCTGTATATCATTCTTCTGGTTGGCTATGATTTGCTGGGACAGCTAAGTATGTGGCTCCCTGCTCGCGAACACATTGGAAAACCTCACTTAGATTTAGTTTATGCTAAACAACATATCAAACCAGTGGTTCTCCTGTTTTTACCGCAGATTGCCATTTCGCTCTACATCACACTAGATCGGACTATGTTAGGTGCCTTGTCTTCGACAAAGGATGTTGGGATTTATGATCAAGCCTTGAAATTATTGAATATTTTATTGACCTTGGTAACGTCACTTGGTAGTGTTATGTTGCCTCGGGTCTCCAATCTTCTTTCATCAGGTAATCAAAAGGCTGTTAACAAGTTACATGAAATGTCTTTCTTAGTGTATAACTTGGTCATCTTCCCGATGATTGCGGGGATTTTGATTGTTAACAAAGATTTTGTCAATTTTTTCTTGGGACAAGATTTCCAAGATGCTCGCTATGCGATTGCTATTATGGTCTTTAGAATGTTCTTTATTGGCTGGACAAATATCATGGGAATTCAAATATTGATTCCTCACAATAAGAATCGTGAATTTATGCTATCAACAACTATTCCAGCTATTTTCAGTGTGGGTTTGAATATACTCTTAATCCCGCCTTTGGGTTATATTGGAGCTTCGATTGTGTCTGTTGCGACAGAAGGTTTAGTGTGGGTAATTCAACTCTACTTTACACGTTCTTATCTAAAAGAGGTTAAGATCCTTCCATCTATGCTAAAAATATTTTTAGCTGCTCTCTTGATGTATGGCGCCTTGTATTCTGTACAAGCTTTTATCAATTTCTCATCCGTTGTGAATGTCTTGATCTATGCTGTGCTTGGCTTCTTTGTGTATGGTGGCTTAGTTTTAGTCTTACGTGTCTTGGATTTTCAAGAACTAAAAAGTGTTTTAAAGAAATAAGGAGATTTTATGTACGATTATTTGATTGTCGGTGCTGGCTTGTCAGGTGCGATCTTTGCCTACGAAGCTAACAAACGTGGCAAGAAGGTGAAGGTGATTGATAAACGTGACCACATCGGTGGAAATATCTACTGTGAAAATGTTGAGGGCATCAATGTCCACAAGTATGGGGCTCATATCTTCCATACATCCAATAAAAAGGTCTGGGACTATGTCAATCAGTTTGCAGAGTTTAACAATTACATCAATTCACCAATTGCAAACTATCAGGGGCATCTCTATAATCTGCCTTTCAATATGAACACTTTCTATGCTTTGTGGGGGACAAAGACACCTCAAGAAGTCAAGGACAAGATTGCTGAGCAGACGACACACATGCAAGATGTTGAGCCTAAAAACTTAGAGGAACAAGCCATTAAGTTGATTGGTACGGATGTTTATGAAAAGCTAATCAAGGGCTACACCGAAAAGCAATGGGGGCGTTCTGCTACTGAACTACCACCCTTTATCATCAAGCGTTTACCTGTTCGATTGACCTATGATAACAATTATTTCAATGACCGTTACCAAGGAATTCCGATTGGTGGTTACAATATCATCATCGAAAAGTTGTTGGAAGGAATCGAAGTGGAGCTCAATACAGATTTCTTTGCAGATCGTGAGAACATGGAGGCTTCAGCAACTAAGATTGTCTTCACAGGGATGATTGATCAGTTCTTTGACTATCAGTTTGGTGAACTAGAGTATCGTAGTCTCCGTTTTGAGCATGAGATTCTGGACCAAGAAAATTATCAAGGAAATGCTGTAGTCAACTATACTGAGCGAGATATTCCCTATACGCGTATCATCGAACACAAACATTTTGAGTTTGGGACTCAGGACAAGACGGTTATTACTCGAGAATATCCAGCAGATTGGAAAAGAGGAGATGAACCTTACTATCCAATCAATGATGCCAAAAACAATGCAATCTATGAGCAGTATCTAGCAGAAGCTGAGAGAAATGGACGCGTTATCTTCTGTGGCCGCTTGGCAGATTACAAATACTATGATATGCATGTAACTGTTGAACGTGCATTAGATGTGGTAGAAGAAGAACTAGGGAGTATCTAAGAACATCACAGATAAAGGGGAGAAAAGGTGAAATATTATCTGAAGGATTCATTTCTGCATAATGAACACGAAAAGAATGCAGGGAGTAAGGCACGAAATGACGTGGAAGCTATTCTAATCTCAGAGGGTTATGAAGGATTGGAACTCAAGGTTGAGAATTGGTATAAGATGAATTTCTTTAAAGCTCAGCAACACAAATATCGTGCGACCAAGTCTGTGTTTGATCAGTTGGGAGCTGGAGATGAATTGGTCATTCAGTTCCCGATTATCCACCATACATTTTTCATTTCACAACTCATCAAGCAGGCACAAAAAAGAGGAGCAAAATTCTATCTCTTGATCCACGACGTTGAAACCTTACGCCATGCAGCAGGTTCGGAAGTAAAATTTCGTCATAAAGTGCGCAATTACTTCCAAGAAAAGAAAGCTTTGATGTCGGTAGATGGTATTATCGTTCATAACGATATCATGAAGAAAGTTCTGGTAAGTCAAGGAGTGCCCGCAGATAAAATGGTTAGCTTGGAGATTTTTGACTATCTGATTCCAAACTTTGAGGAAAAAACAGCTCCTCAAAAAGACCAGCCTATTATCGTAGCTGGGAATTTGAATCCTACAAAATCAGGCTATCTCTATAACTTACCAGAACAACCAGCCTATAACTTGTATGGGGTGGGTTACGATGAAAGTCGTGCGTTGAAAAACACTAGCTACTTTGGTTCCTTTATGCCGGATAATCTCCCAACTGCTCTTGAAGGTAGTTTTGGTTTGGTCTGGGACGGAGACAGCTCAGAAACCTGCCAGGGTTCTTACGGAAACTACCTACGTTTTAACAATTCACATAAGGCTTCTCTTTATTTGGCTTCGGGCTTTCCTGTCGTAGTTTGGAAAGAGTCGGCGTTGGCTCATTTCATATTAGAGAAGAGTTGTGGTATAGCGGTGGCTTCTCTGCATGATTTAGAAGCAGCTTTGGAAAATCTAACTGAAAAAGAGTATGCAGACTTGTCAGAAAATGCCAGGAGAATTGGAAAGGACTTAAGGGAAGGTTATTACCTAAGGTCTGCCTTAAAAAAGTTGAATGATTAATTTTTGTATTAAAGATATGCATTACAAAGATCCTATGAAGAAAGGGATTGCTGAGATGTAATTTTTGTAGAAATAGAGTCATTAGAGTCCGCGATTAGTGGGCTTTTTTTGATTATAGAAACCTTAGGTGAATTGTTAGTAATTTCCCTTTTCAGCTCAAGTTTCTTGTGCTACAATGGAGGTATACTGAAATTCGTGTTAAAGAGGGAGTTACATGAAAAAGAAGGATTTTATTTATTATGCTAGTGCAGCATTGCTACTAGCTGTTTCAGTTCGGCCTGCCTATGCAGATGAACAAGAGTCCGCTGTACAGCCTATCCAGGTAAAAGCTGAACAGGCTCAAGATACAGTGGCAAAGACAGCTTCAGACGCTTCAGAAAAGGTCGAGTCAAAGGGAGAGGCCAGAACAGATCGTCAGGAAGAGCAAGAAAACTCACAAGCTGAACAAAATACTGAAAGTAGTCAGTCAGTACCAGCTTCTCTTCCAAAACAGTCGCAAACTAAGGTTGAGAACCAGTCGGCTAGTATTGAGGAAACTGCCCAAAGAGAAGAAGCTAGCAAGGTTGATGAGGCTGCATCGAAAAAAGGAGCTGTTGGGAACACAACCTTCTATAGCACTGGACATGCTGGGCCGGCTAGTCGTTCAAGTGATGTGGCTGTTCAACCCAAAACATTCGTCGATGTCAGCAGTCATAATGGAAGCATAAGTGTCAACGACTATCGCACTCTTGCCAATAAGGGAGTTGGTGGGGTTGTCGTGAAACTGACAGAAGGCACCACCTATAGGAACCCTTACGCAGGAGAACAAGCTCGCAATGCCCAGTTGGCTGGTTTGCAAGTGTCTGCCTATGCTTTTTCACATTATACTAGTGAAGAGCAGGCAAGAGCAGAAGCTCGCCACTTTATCTCAGAAGCTAGAAATCTTAATCTTCCAAAGAATACGGTCATGGTTAATGATATGGAAGATGCTAAAATGAAGGATAACATCAATCGAAATACCCTTGCATGGGCTGATGAAATGCGTAAGAATGGCTATACAAATCTTATGTATTATACTAGTGCCAGCTGGATTGATGAAAATAATCTAAGAGGGAAAGGGCCTGTCAAGACAGCCCAGTTTGGTTTGGAAAATTTCTGGGTAGCTCAATACCCAACAGCTAAACTTTCAACTAACGATGCGAAGACTCTCCGCTATAATGGGCGGGCAGGGGCTTGGCAGTTTACCTCCCAGGCTGAATTGTTGCCAGGTAAGCATGTTTTTGACCATAGTGTAGACTACACTGGCCGTTTCACTTCTCAAGCTAAACCAGCGCCAGAAGTACCCAAAGGACCTCTGAGCGGGAAGATTAGCATTGAAAATAACGATTCTCTTGCAGGTAGTTTTGACGTTGTTATTTCAAATGTCTTGGCCCCTCAAGGTGTAGCCAGTGTTTCTGTGCCAGTTTGGTCGGATGATAAAGGCCAGGATGATTTGGTTTGGCATCATGCGACTCTTCAGCAAGATGGTCGCTATCGCGTAACAGTGAAAGCTAGTGACCATAAGAATACTACAGGTAAGTATCATGTTCATCTCTACTATACACAACTAAATGGTGAGCAGATAGGAGTAACTGCAACAACTACTGAAGTTTCTATTGGAAAGACAGCAAATAAGGGGAAACCTAGTGGAAGAGTCACGATTGAAAATAATAACTCTACCACAGGCACTTTTGATGCGGTTATTCGCGATGTCGTTTCTCCAAATGGACTTAAGGAAGTACTAGTTCCAACCTGGTCAGAAGTCAACGGTCAGGATGA
>NZ_KZ672799.1:0-221 GCF_001811085.1 Streptococcus sp. HMSC062B01 | reverse complement strand
TAAATCTTTTTTACGTGTTGTACATCTAATAAACTCATAACTTCTCCTTTAAAATCCTAAGTACATTTCTTGAGCCGCCTGATTGGCTTGGCATCCGAATTTCGTCCATTCAATTTCTTTTTGACTTGGCCGAATGGAATATTTATCTTTCTTATGACTTATTTTAAATAATTTCATTCTAAACACTTCTTTCTTTTGATAATCTTATTCTACCGAATTTG
>NZ_KZ672798.1:0-549 GCF_001811085.1 Streptococcus sp. HMSC062B01 | reverse complement strand
TTTCTACTGCATCTCCTTCAGCTTTCTCGCCCTTGTAGATCTTAATTTGAGCACCTGCGATTTCTTCTCCACCAAGGCTAACCTTACTGAAAGTTACCTTACGTGGAAGATCATCGTCTTTGTCTGTTACAGTCACAGTTGAGCCGTTAGTTACGACTTTGTTGTCTTCACCCTTAGAGTCTTTTTCTCCAACATTCGTCACTTCCACTGTGCCGTCATGTTTGACTTGGAAAGTGATGTCGGTCACTTTGAGGTAACCTGTTGGAGCTGCTTCCTCATGGAAAGTGTACGTACCTGGTGCCAAGTTCAAGTCTTTAGACTTACCAGCTTCTGAAGTCCAGCTTTCTACAGCTTGACCTTCTGCCTTGTCGCCTTTGAAGATCTTGATCTCTGCACCAGCAATCTCAGTACCACCAAGGTTTACTTTACTGAAAGTAATAGCTTTGGGACTGTCATCATCTTTGTCGGTTACAGTTAGAGTTGCACCATTCGCTACAACACGGTTGTCTTCACCTTTAGAGTCTTTTTCGCCAACGTTTGTCACTTCCA
>NZ_KZ672797.1:4270-5883 GCF_001811085.1 Streptococcus sp. HMSC062B01 | reverse complement strand
TTGAAAAATGGGATCGTGGAGAGTACCACGACTAAGAGGTGACTTATGATTTTAACAGTCACGATGAATCCATCCATTGATATTTCTTATCCTTTGGATGAGCTGAAGATTGATACTGTCAACCGTGTGGTGGACGTGACCAAGACAGCCGGTGGTAAAGGTCTTAATGTTACACGAGTTCTTTCAGAATTTGGTGATTCTGTTGCTGCTACTGGTTTAGTTGGGGGTAAACTTGGTGAGTTTTTAGTCGAACATATCGATGATAAAGTAACGAAACGTTTTTTCTCAATTCAAGGAGAGACTCGTAACTGTATCGCTATTCTCCACGGAGATAACCAAACAGAAATCCTTGAAAAAGGACCCGAAGTTCTGGAACAAGAAGGGCAAGATTTCTTGGTTCATTTCAAAAATTTCCTTGACACTGTGGAAGTAGTAGCCATCTCAGGTAGTCTCCCAGCTGGGCTTCCAGTTGATTATTATGCGAGCTTGGTAGAGCTTGCTAATCGCGCAGGGAAACCAGTTGTTCTGGATTGCTCAGGTGCAGCTCTTCAGGCAGTTCTTGAATCACCCCACAAACCAACAGTAATCAAACCGAATAACGAAGAATTGTCTCAGCTTCTTGGGAAAGAAGTTTCAGAAGATTTGGATGAATTAAAAGAAGTCCTTCAAGAGCCTTTGTTTGCAGGGATTGAGTGGATTATCGTCTCACTTGGTGCCAATGGTGCTTTTGCAAAACATGGTGATACTTTCTACAAGGTAGATATTCCAAGAATTCAGGTAGTCAATCCTGTCGGATCTGGAGATTCTACTGTTGCAGGTATTTCATCAGGACTTCTTCATAAGGAATCGGATGCAGAACTCCTCATCAAGGCCAATGTCCTTGGTATGCTCAACGCTCAAGAAAAAATGACAGGTCATGTCAATATGGCTAACTATCAAGGTCTATACGACCAACTAATCGTAAAAGAGGTATAAAATGGTTTTAACAGAAAATAAACGCGCTTGCTTGCAAAAACTCTCTGACGAGAACGGCATTATCTCAGCTCTCGCTTTTGACCAACGTGGTGCTTTGAAACGCCTCATGGCTCAATACCAAACGGAAGAGCCAACAGTAGCTCAAATGGAAGAACTTAAAGTCTTGGTCGCAGATGAATTGACTAAATACGCATCCTCTATGCTTCTCGACCCTGAATATGGTCTTCCAGCTACAAAAGCGCTTGATGCCAACGCCGGTCTTCTCCTTGCTTATGAGAAAACTGGCTACGACACAACAAGCACCAAACGTTTGCCTGACTGCTTGGATGTTTGGTCTGCAAAACGCATCAAAGAACAAGGTGCAGATGCAGTGAAATTCTTGCTTTACTATGACGTAGACAGCTCTGACGAACTCAACCAACAAAAACAAGCCTATATCGAACGTATCGGCTCTGAGTGTGTGGCAGAAGACATTCCATTTTTCCTTGAAATCCTTGCCTACGATGAAAAAATCGCTGACGCAGGTTCTGCAGAATACGCCAAAGTTAAACCACACAAGGTTATCGGTGCAATGAAGGTCTTCTCAGACCCACGCTTCAACATCGATGTCTTGAAAGTGGAAGTTCCAGTCAATGTTA
>NZ_KZ672797.1:0-4170 GCF_001811085.1 Streptococcus sp. HMSC062B01 | reverse complement strand
TCTTGAAAGTGGAAGTTCCAGTCAATGTTAAATACGTTGAAGGCTTTGGCGATGGTGAAATCGTTCATACACGTGAAGAAGCAGCAGCCTTCTTCAAAGCGCAAGATGAAGCAACTAACTTGCCATACATCTACTTGAGTGCGGGTGTATCGGCTAAACTCTTCCAAGAAACCCTTGTCTTTGCCCACGAATCAGGTGCAAACTTCAATGGAGTTCTTTGTGGCCGTGCAACTTGGGCAGGATCAGTTGAAGCCTACATCAAAGATGGTGAGGCAGCAGCTCGTGAATGGCTTCGTACTGAAGGACGTCAAAACATTGAAGAATTAAATCAAGTTTTAAAGAGCAGTGCAACCTCTTGGAAATAAAATTATAGATTATATTTTAAAGAGAAAAATCAATATATGTCTTAGCATAATTTGTAGGCATTTAGTTATAAAAAGTAGATTGATTTTATATTGAAATAAAGATATATTAAATATAGAAAGGGGTGAAGTATTATGGGACTTAATCAATTGTTTGATAAGAACTTGGTCTTCTGTCTACAAGCAGATAATCAAGAACATCTTTTTAATCAAGTCGCTAACCTTCTTGAAGAAAGAAAGATTGTAACTCCTTCTTATAGGACTGCATTAATCGAGAGAGAAAAGTCATTTCCAACTGGATTGGACATGGAGTTTCTAGGAAAAGACTTACCGAATGTAGCAATCCCTCATACAGATATTGAACATAACTTAGCTGAAAAAGTTGTTGTAGTACGCTTAAATCGAGCTGTGACTTTTCACAATATGATAGCTCCTGATAAAGAAGTAGAAGTTTCACTTTTGTTCTTTATCATTAACAACTCAAGTTCTAGCCAGACGAATATTCTGGCACAATTGATGGATTTCTTTACTAAGAATGGCAATTTAGAGAATTTATCTAAGTTTGCAAATGAAGATGAATTATATCAATATATAACAGAAGAAATCGGATAAAAAAATCAAGAAAATATATAAAACGGAGGAAATCCAAATGATTAAAATTTTAGCAGCCTGTGGGGCAGGTGTTAATTCAAGTCACCAAATTAAGAGTGCGTTAGAAGAAGAATTATCTAACCGTGGTTATGATGTTCGCTGTGATGCAGTGATGGTTAAAGATGTCAATGAAGATTTGATTAAAGGCTATGATATTTTCACACCAATTGCTGCGACAGATTTAGGTTTTGATCCTGGTATTCCAGTTGTAGAAGCTGGACCAATCTTGTTCAGAATTCCAGCAATGAGCGCTCCAGTGTTTGACAATATTGAAGCAGCTATCAAAGATCATGGTCTGAGTTAATTTTTTAAAGAGTATGAAAGCGCTGTCTGAAGAGTGCGCTGGAGTTCTTATATTATAAACAATATATAAATTAATATAAATCGGGAGGATTTATTATGGATGGCATTATTAAATTAGCCAACGATATTTTTAAGCCAATTTTGGCGATGGGTGGTCCAATCATTATGTTAATCATTTTGACGGTTCTAGCCCTCTTGTTTGGAGTTAAATTTTCCAAAGCCCTCGAAGGTGGTATTAAATTAGCGATCGCCTTAACAGGTATTGGTGCAATTATTGGAATGTTGAATGGAGCTTTTTCAGCTTCTTTAGCAAAATTTGTAACCAATACGGGGATCCAGCTTAATATTACTGACGTAGGTTGGGCACCACTTGCAACGATTACTTGGGGTTCAGCTTGGACTCTATATTTCTTGCTGGTGATGTTGATTGTCAATATCGTGATGCTCTTGATGAAGAAAACTGATACACTCGATGTAGATATCTTTGATATTTGGCACCTGTCAATCACAGGTCTCTTGATTAAATGGTATGCAGATAACAACGGAGTAAGCCAAGGTGTTTCTCTTTTTGTAGCAACTCTTGCAGTCGTACTAGTAGGAATCATGAAGATTATCAACTCTGACTTGATGAAACCAACTTTTGACGACCTCCTAAATGCTCCAAGTTCATCTCCAATGACCTCTACTCACATGAACTACATGATGAACCCTATCATCATGGTCTTGGATAAAATCTTTGATAAATTCTTCCCTGGTCTTGATAAATACGACTTTGATGCTGCTAAGCTGAATAAGAAAATTGGTTTCTGGGGTTCTAAATTCTTTATTGGTTTCCTTCTTGGTATTGTAATCGGAATTATGGGAACACCACATCCAGAAGCTAACGTAGAAGATTTAAAAACATGGGAATTGGTTATTAAATCTTGGTTGAGCCTTGGTTTAACAGCTGGTGTCTCCTTGGAATTGTTCTCATTGATCGGTTCATGGTTCATTGCAGCGGTAGAACCACTTTCACAAGGTATTACAAACGTTGCTACAAAACGTCTACAAGGGCGTAAATTCAATATCGGTCTTGACTGGCCTTTCATTGCTGGTCGTGCTGAAATCTGGGCTTGTGCTAACGTACTTGCACCAATTATGCTAATTGAAGCTGTGCTTCTTTCTAAAGTTGGTAATGGTATCTTGCCACTTGCTGGTATTATTGCGATGGGTGTAACTCCAGCTCTTTTGGTTGTTACTCGCGGTAAATTGATCCGTATGATCATCTTCGGAAGCCTTCTCTTACCACTCTTCCTTCTTTCAGGAACATTGATTGCACCGTTTGCGACTCAATTGGCTAAGAGCGTTGATGCCTTCCCTAAAGGGGTAGCTTCAACTCAATTGATTACTCACTCAACTCTTGAAGGACCAGTTGAAAAACTCTTTGGTTGGACAATTGGTAACGCAACAACCGGTGATATTAAAGCTATTCTTGGTGTTGTAGCCTTCCTTGCATTCTATATCGGTATCTTTGCTTGGTACAGAAAACAAATGATCAAACGTAATGAAGAGTACGTAGCTCAAGGTAAAAACTAATATATAGTTCTTTCGAGAAAAGAATAAAAAAATAATAAGTTTGCTTATTCTTAGATAGAAATAGATTAAATTGAAGATAGAAGAGACCTAAAATCAAGGAAATAATGAATATGAACTTGCTGACGGTCTCTTTCTAGATAGAATTAACTATTTAGCTTCTAGAATTTCATGAGCAGTTTAAGTAAGACTCTCGTAATCTATTTTTATAAATTGTCCCCCTCCCATTTCTGTTTATCAGATTTGGGATTTTTTAAATGCAATCAGACTTTCAAGAAGACAAAAGATTGTTTTTATTTCACTTCTTTTAGCTTAGTTTATGCATAGAGCTTTTAATAAATTGGTTTAAGATGTTTTTATACTTATTTAAAGATAATTGGTAAAAATAGAAATGTTATTCCTTATTTTTTCTTGAATATGTAAGAATCATTAAGTTTGTTTAGAGAATCTTTGTTTATTTTCATCATTTTTTTAAAAAATGCGATTAAAATAAACAAAAAATGTTGACAATGAACTCAAGATGGTGTATAGTATGAGTATAAGAAACAGATAGTGTTTTTTATAAACAATAATCTGTGCAAAAAATCAAACAAAGGAGAATGATCATGGCAATTATTATTGGAGCAGATGCTGCTGGAAGCAAGCTGAAAGATGTGGTCAAGGATTTTCTCGTCGGAGAAAACTTTGAAGTGGTCGATGTGACGAAAGAAGGTCAGGATTTTGTTGATGTGACCCTTGCAGTTGCAGCTGAGGTGAATAAACAAGAGGAGAATCTTGGTATTGTCATCGATGCTTATGGGGCTGGTCCATTCATGGTAGCGACCAAAATCAAAGGTATGGTTGCAGCGGAAGTTTCTGATGAACGCTCTGCCTACATGACTCGCGGTCATAACAACTCTCGCATGATTACGATGGGAGCTGAAATCGTTGGTGAAGGCCTGGCTAAGAATATTGCTAAAGGCTTTGTCAATGGTAAATACGACGGCGGACGTCACCAAATCCGGGTCGACATGCTCAACAAAATGTGCTAAGAAAAGGAGAAGTCAAATGAAAATTGCAATTGGATGTGACCATATCGTTACCAATGAAAAAATGGCTGTTTCAGATTTTTTGAAATCAAAAGGCTATGAAGTCCTTGACTTTGGTACTTATGACCATACTCGTACTCACTATCCCATCTTTGGTAAAAAAGTAGGGGAAGCCGTAACTAGCGGTCAGGCTGATCTTGGTGTTTGTATCTGTGGTACTGGTGTTGGTATCAATAACGCTGTTAACAAAGTTC
>NZ_KZ672796.1:842-1109 GCF_001811085.1 Streptococcus sp. HMSC062B01 | reverse complement strand
GAGTGCCGTTGGCATCCACACGAGTCAATTCAAGTTCTGGTGTTTCACCCTTGAACTGTTTGTCTGGAGTGAAGGTCACCTTACCATCTGCGTTCACCTCGAACTTACCAACATTTGGAACTTCCTTCACAGCTGTCCCATTGTCAAATAGTGGAGTCGAATCCGCTGGGAATGGAACAGAGTCATGGCCTGGAGTGAAGGTCACTTTACCTTCTTGGACCTGACCTTGAAGTCCTTCTGTCTTATCGCCCGTACCAGTTGGTGTTA
>NZ_KZ672796.1:421-742 GCF_001811085.1 Streptococcus sp. HMSC062B01 | reverse complement strand
CACCCTGCGGACCTGTGCTGGTTGCGTTAGTGCTCGTTGGAGTTACCTTAGTAAACTCTGGGCTGTAAGTCGCAGTAACTGGGGTGCCATTCTTATCCACACGTTTGACTGTGACTGGATCTGGGTTTCCGACAAACTGTTTGTCTGGAGTGAAAGTTACAGTTCCGTCTGGTGCAATCGTGTAAGTTCCTTGACCTGGAATAGATTTCTCTTTGCTTCCATCTTCGAAGGTTGGCTCAACTGTTTCATCGATTGGAACCAGTGGGTCGCCACCTTGGAAGGTTGGGGTACCTGTTTGTGGAACACCCTGCGGACCTGTGC
>NZ_KZ672796.1:0-321 GCF_001811085.1 Streptococcus sp. HMSC062B01 | reverse complement strand
TCTTATCTACGCGTTTGACTGTGACTGGATCTGGGTTTCCAACAAACTGTTTATCTGGAGTGAAAGTTACAGTTCCGTCTGGTGCAATCGTGTAAGTTCCTTGACCTGGAATAGATTTCTCTTTGCTTCCATCTTCGAAGGTTGGCTCAACTGTTTCATCGATTGGAACCAGTGGATCACCACCTTGGAAGGTTGGAGTACCAGTTTGTGGAAGTCCTTGAGGACCTGTGCTGGTTGCGCCGGTTCCTGTAGGAGTTACCTTAGTAAACTCTGGGCTGTATGTCGCAGTAACTGGGGTGCCATTCTTATCTACGCGTTTGA
>NZ_KZ672795.1:32172-75293 GCF_001811085.1 Streptococcus sp. HMSC062B01 | reverse complement strand
GTCGCAGGTTCGAATCCTGTCTTCCCGATTGTATTTAATTAGGACTAAACTTATTGTTTAGTTTTTATTTTTTAAAAAAGTCAATTGAAGAAACTTCAATTGACTCTTTTCATAATAGATTTGTTTATTACATGATTGAGTATTCATCTGCTAACATAATCGTTTCTTTTCCATTATTATCTGTAATGTAGATAGTTCGAGGATAGAATGGATTGAATTTATAGGTGAAATCAAAGGAGATCAGTGTATCAAGATGAGCTTCAGAAAATCGATAAGTTAGTTTTCCATTATTATTGAGAAGTTCGAATTGGATGAGATTTTCTAGTGGAAATGTATCTTTCAGGAAGTTATCAATAATGTACCAAAATGTATCAATAACTTCATCTGGTAAACTAGTAACTATTCCAAAACTGGCATATCGTCCTTTAGTGTTGGTAAATGCCATATTAACTGCTCCTTTCGTAAATTGTTTTCTTTATGATACTGAAAAATTGCTTAGATTGCAAGAAATTGCTTTTCATTTTTGGAAAAAAAAAAAGAGCGTGAGCTCTTTTGACAACTTTAGCGATTCTTTAGTTCTATATAGCGTTTGTACCAAATGTTAACATAAGCTTGCGAAAATGGTCCACGCTCTTGGTTGATCCAATCAACAAGAATTTTTACATTTTCCTTTAGAATATAATCTAAGTCATTTGAATAATTCATTTTTTTCTTATGACGTTCGTATTCTTCTACATCTAGCAGGCGTTTTTCTCCGTCAGCAAAGACTTTTACATCTAGGTCGTAGTCAATGTATTTTAAAGCTTCACTATCGAGATAGTAGGGGCTGGCTAGATTGCAGTAATAAGATGTGCCATTTTCTCGAATCATTGCAATGATATTAAACCAATATTTCCTATGAAAATACACGATTGCTGGTTCACGAGTGACCCAGCGTCGTCCGTCACTCTCCGTAACAAGAGTATGGTCATTTACCCCAATAATCGCATTTTCTGTTGTTTTTAGTACCATGGTGTCGCGCCATGTACGGTGCAAGCTACCATCATGCTTATAACTTTGAATTGTAATAAAGTCGCCTTCTTTTGGAAGTCTCATTTTTTACCAACTTTCTACAATTTTTAAAGTTTATCACTAATTATTGTATCATATTTTCATGAATAATTCTAAGTTTTTCCCTAAAATTTTTAGAAATAATCTCTTAGAGCGCTAGCGATGTCAGAGAAATCATAGCCTTTGCGAGCTAGTGCTTGGGTCAAACGCTGTTTTAAGTCATAGCCGTCGTACTTTTTTGAGTACTTGCGGTATTGCTTGTCTAACTCTTTATAGAGTAGCTCTTCTTGGTTCTCTTGGTCTTCTTCGATGTCCAAATGCTGATAGGCTTTTTTGGCTTGGCTATAGGAAAAACCTTTGTTTATAAAGGATTGAAGAATTTTTTCTTGTAGGGCCTTGTTGGGCAGTTTTCCCTGGTATTTTTTGAGCAGCTTTTGGGCAACCTTGTCTGTTAGTTCAGTGAAATCAAACTGGCTCAATTCTTCTTCTATGATAGTGCTAGAAATTCCTTTTTGCGTGAGCTTTTGCTTGAGAACAAAAGCGCCTTTGTCACCAGTGAGAAGGTTGGATTGGATAAAAGAATTAGCATACTTTCTATCATTAATCCAATTATCTTTTTTTAGATTGTCCAAGACCTGGCTGATGGTTTCCGGTTTGATGTCGTGCTGCGTTAAGTAGTCTTTAACTTCCTTCGTAGTTCTTTGCTTAAAGGAGAGTTGGTAGAGGGCTAGGTTTTTGCCATAGGAAAATTGGGCATACTCTTGAATTTTTTTTAGCTCTTGCTCTGTGATTTCCATTCCTTTAGACAGCATGAATCGGACGATGGTGTCTTCTGTAATATAGAGCTTTTCACTGTCGTCCAACTCCAAGAGGTAGAGTCTTTTTTTCTTTTCGATTTTTGTAATTTTCATAGGGGATTTTGGTGAAGTCCTTTCTTTTAGCTAAATGCTTCAAAGGCAGCTATCAAGCGCAGTTTGTCTGTATCAACATCCTTCCGGCCATAGTAGTCAAGAAAGAGCTCTGCGTATTGTGGATCAGATAAATTATAAGTAAGAGACCAGATGGCCCAATAAAGGTCAATGTGGCGATCGCTAAGGCCAGCGAGACCAAGGTCAATAAAGCAAGAGAAGGTTGTTGCATCTTTCAGGATAAAATTAGGCAAGCAGGCATCTCCATGAATCAGGGCGTCCGTCGTCAATAGGTGTCCCTGTTTTTGGATAATCTGGTAGGCTTCCTCACGGCTTTGGATATGAAATTGAGGCAGCAAGGCTTTTTGATAAAAGCAGCCTTTCCGATAATTTTCCTCTGCTTGCTCTTTATAGTGTTGGAGGCGATGCTGGATTGGGAAATGCTGGGGTTGGAGGCTGTGAAGTCTTCTGAGTGTGACAGCCATTGTTTGGCAAAGTTCTTCTGGCTGTTGGAGAAAGGCGAGGGCGTCCTTGCCCTCGGCTTCTTTAGTCAGCAAGTAGTCTTTATCTGCTGTCAGGTAGTGAATGACAGACACACCGAGCCCTTGTTTTTCAAACCACTTGGCAAGTGTGGCCTCTTGTGCTAACTGGCCTTTTTGGTCGATTTTCAAATAATAGCCCGTATCAGCATAGAAAACACTGGCTGCAGAATGTGAGGAGCTGTCGTAAAAATTAGCTCCCTCTAGATAAGTTCGTATTTGCTCAGGGAAATGGTCTAGTGGAAGGGATATTTTTTTTGATTTCATACTTTTATTGTAACATATTCTCAACTAATGCGAGGCAGCGTGGTATAATAGAAGCATGAATGTGAAAGTGAAGCAAAGAATCCCTTTGAAAATTAAGAAAATGGGGATTAATGGTGAAGGGATTGGATTTTATAATAAAACGCTGGTCTTTGTGCCTGGGGCTTTGAAAGGTGAGGAAGTCTACTGTCAGGTGACTAGAGTTCAGCGTAATTTCATCGAGGCCAAGCTCTTGACCATCAACAAGCGGTCGAAATTTCGGGTGGAAGCGCCATGTGAGATTTATGATAGCTGTGGGGGTTGTCAAATCATGCACCTCCATTATGACAAGCAGTTGGAGTTTAAGGAAGATTTGCTGCGTCAGGCCTTGAAAAAATTTGCGCCAGCAGGCTATGAGAACTATGAGATTCGTCCGACTATTGGTATGCAGGAGCCACTCTATTATCGGGCTAAACTGCAGTTTCAGACTCGGAAATTTAAGGATGAGGTCAAGGCGGGGCTTTATGCCCAGAATTCCCACTATCTGGTCTCGCTGAAAAACTGTCTGGTTCAGGACAAGGTGACTCAACAGATCATTAATAAGGTGGCTCGGCTTTTAGGCAAGTACAGGCTGCCTATTTATGATGAACGAAAGACTGCTGGAGTACGCACTGTCATGATTCGCAGAGCCAGAAAGACGGGGCAGGTGCAGATGATTTTTGTGACAGGCCGCAAACTGGACTTTTCTCCAGTCGTTCGAGACCTAGTGGCGGAATTTCCAGAGTTGGAAACAGTGGCGGTCAATTATCATACGAGCAAGTCCAGTGAGATTTATGGGGATAAGACAGAGATTATCTGGGGGGAAGAGGCTATCCAAGAAGGGGTGCTGGACTATGAATTCTCCCTGTCGCCTCGGGCTTTCTATCAGCTCAATCCTGAGCAGACAGAGGTGCTCTACGGGGAGGCGGTTAAGGCGCTTGATGTGACGAAAGAAGACCATTTGATTGATGCTTATTGCGGGGTTGGAACCATCGGCTTTGCCTTTGCTAAAAGAGTCAAGTCTCTGAGGGGCATGGACATCATCCCTGAGGCCATTGAAGACGCTAAACGCAATGCGAAACGCATGGGCTTTGACAATACACTCTACGAGGCTGGAACGGCAGAGGAGATTATTCCTCGCTGGTATACTGAGGGTTTTCGGGCGGATGCCTTGATTGTCGATCCGCCACGAACTGGTCTGGACGATAAGCTGCTGGAGACAATTGTCCGCTATGCACCTGAGAAGATGGTCTACGTTTCCTGCAATGTCTCAACTCTGGCTCGGGATTTAGTCAAGCTCTCTCAGGTCTACGATGTCCACTACATCCAGTCAGTTGATATGTTTCCGCATACCGCTCGGACCGAGGCAGTGGTGAAATTATCCAAGAAAGACAGCACTCGTATGAGTTAATCAGAAACAACTCGCAAGAGTTGACAAAATAGCTTTAAAAAAGGACTTAGTTTTCTGTGATACGGAGCTAAGTCTTTTCTTTTGTCAAATTAGAAGAGTAAGTTCGGAAGGTTAGTCTCCGTCAAATCACTTAGTCAAAAAAAGAGAACACTCGTCAAGTGTTCTCCAATGGCAATCAGTTATATTAGAATAAGCCAAAGACTAGGACTGCAAGAACGGCACCAATGATTGGTCCGACAACTGGAATCCAAGCATAGCTCCAATCACCATCACCTTTTTTGGGAATAGGAAGAAGACTGTGCATGATGCGAGGTCCTAAGTCACGAGCTGGGTTGAGGGCATAGCCAGTTGTTCCACCAAGTGAAAGACCAATCCCGACAATCAATGTTCCGACTGCAAAAGTGCCAATGCCTGCTTGCAGCTTATAAAGTCCAAGAGCGAAGATAGTCAGCACAAGAACAAAGGTTCCAAGGATTTCGCTAATCAGGTTAGAGAAGGTATCTTTGATAGCTGGGCCTGTGCTGAATGTACCCAAAACGTTAGCTGGATTTTCTTCAGCCAAATAGTGAGGTTTGAACTGTAGGAAGACGAGGAACTGTCCGACCATAGCACCTGCAAACTGAGCGAGGATATACGGAAGAACAGATGCCCATGGCAAATCACCTTTCAGAGCGACTCCGATAGTTAGGGCCGGATTCAGATGGGCTGGGCCAAGGTTGCCAGATACAAAAGCAGCGATGGCAACAGCGATCCCCCATCCCATGGTAATCACAATCCAACCTGAATTGTGGCTCTTAGTTTTGGGAAGAACTACACCTGCAACTACGCCATTTCCCAAAAGGAGCAAGAGCAGTGTTCCTAAAAATTCGCCAAATATTTCTTTCATCATCTATATTACTCCATTTAAAAGAAGGGGTGGCTGACAGTTCTTGGTCTACCGCCTCTTCTCGTATTTTCTATTTTTTTAATTCTTCTAAATCGTTATTTGCAAGGGCAGCTTGAACATCATTTCGATAAGCTGCTTTTTCATCTTCTGTCCAGTCGTAGAATCGTCCCATTTCATCCAGAACAGGTTCTACAATAGCATCTAAACTATCTCGCATAAAGAGCATGTGATTTGTCCGGCGAAGCAGGAAGTCAACTGGGCTGAGAGCTAATTCATTACGCATAGCATAATGCAGTGACAAGGTATCCGCTAGGCTAAGACCTGGTGCTTGTTCAATGCTGTGAGCGAGGGCATAGACTTTAGGAGCATTTGATCCGTAAAGGTTTGCAAGATAGAAGGCTTCTTTGCTGTCTAAGCCGCGTGAGACACCAAGTTGAGCAAAAGCTTCGATTTCGGAATCCACATTTGCTGGATTGAGCTCTCCGCCTGAAACAGGGTAGGTCTTCGAATTGATGAGTTTGAAGCTGCGGTCAAATTCTGCTCTGAGGATGTCAACGACACGCTCCATAGCACCTTCCGCCATCTTACGATAGTCTGTGATTTTACCGCCAGCAAGAGTCAAGAGACCATTGTTATCACGTTCCAGGCTGGAACCACGTGAAACTGCAGATGGGTCCAAGTGTTTTTCAGAAGTGCTGCTTTCGAGTTTGGTAACAGCCGCTTCGACATCCTCACGGGATTTTTCTTTGGCAAGATAGCTTTCAACAGTCGCAATCAGTGCATTGAAACTTTCGTCGCTAATGGTACCGTTGTTTCCGCCGTTGTAGTCAGAAGCACTGTTTCCAGCAATCAGAGGACGCAGACCTGCCCAACTGCTTTCGATGTCGTCAATTGTGATGTTTGCTTCTGGGAAGCGATTGTTGACAATGCCCAAGAGGTAAGCTACATCTTCTTGTGTTACTTTTGGATGCTCCAGGTCACCAGTGTAGTCAGTGTCAGTCGTACCAAAGTAAGTCTTGTTTTCACGTGGAAGAACAAAGACCATCCGACCGTCTCCCAAGCCTGTA
Source organism: Streptococcus sp. HMSC062B01 (assembly GCF_001811085.1). Classification (NCBI taxonomy): domain Bacteria; kingdom Bacillati; phylum Bacillota; class Bacilli; order Lactobacillales; family Streptococcaceae; genus Streptococcus; species Streptococcus sp. HMSC062B01. Next base: position 69,150 of record NZ_KZ672795.1, on the reverse strand, counting down.
TCAAAGTAGACTGGCTGAGAAACCTTGATCTTGCTAGAGTCAACTACCAAGTGGACACCCTTGGTTGGACGCATTTGAGAATATTGCTCACCGTCATTTGACAGATTGCGTACCTTGTCGCTCCAAGGTCCAGTTGTGTTGATGACCAAGCGAGCCTTGATTTCAAAGACTTCATCCGTCAATAGGTCACGCGCAACAACGCCTGTAATCTTTCCAGAATCGTCAAAGAGGAAGCCTTCTGCCTTGACATGGTTGGCAATCAGAGCGCCGTCTTGGTTGGCTCGTTTGATATTTTCAATCACGAGGCGAGCGTCGTTGTTGCGGAAGTCAAGATAGACACCGCCACCAACCAGACCTTCCTTCTTGAGTTCAGGTTCCCGTTCTAAGACTTCTTCCTTGCTCAAGACCTTGTTGGCAGCAGGAGTGTTGTTGACACCGGCCAAGAGGTCATAGAGGTCCATAGCCACTTTGAGACGGAAGAGGCTGAAGGTAGCGCCCTCTTCTTCATAGACAGGCAGCAGCATAGGATCTGGTTTTGGAATATGAGGGGCAATTTGCTGTACCACAGCACGCTCAGAAACTGTATCTGAGACCACTTCTACGTCGAATTGCTTGAGGTAACGAAGGCCACCGTGGACCAATTTTGTAGAACGGCTAGAAGTCCCTTCAGCAAAGTCCTGCATTTCAATCAGACCGGTCTCCAGGCCACTAGCTGCAGCTTGCAGGGCTACTCCAGCACCGGTAATCCCACCGCCGATAATCAGGAGGTCCAAGGTGCGTTCCTGCATTTTTTTTATCGATAATTCACGTGTTTTCTTTGAAAATTCCATAATTGTACACTTTCTAACTTAGTCATTTCATGCTTCTACTGACTTGATTATCAAAATCAGTCGTCGATTTCTGCAAAGACTTGAGTTGCCTTAACGGCTTTTTTCCATCCTTTGTAAAGTTGTTCCTTGCGGGATTCATTCATAGACGGCTCAAAGAGTTCTCCTGTTTCATTGAGAGTACGGAGTTCGTCTAAGTCTTTCCAGTAGCCTACGGACAGTCCTGCTAAGAAGGCTGCACCGAGAGCAGTTGTTTCTAAGTTTTTAGCACGGGCAATATCGATTCCCAAAATGTCAGCCTGGAACTGCATGAGGAAGTTGTTCATAGCAGCACCACCGTCGACTTTGAGGACTTGAATAGCTGTCTTAGCATCCACCTGCATGGTATCGATGATGTCGCGTACTTGGTAAGCGATGGATTGCAGGGTAGCCTTGATAAAGTCTTCCTTGCTAGTTCCGCGGGTCAAGCCAAAGACAGATCCACGTGCATTTTGATCCCAGTAGGGAGCGCCCAGACCTGTAAAGGCAGGTACGACATAGACTTCGTCATTGTTGTGAGAATCAAGGGCATATTTTTCAGATTCTGGTGAATTTTCAACCATCCGAAGACCGTCGCGCAGCCATTGAATGGCACTTCCTGCGATAAAGATAGAACCTTCTAAAGCATAGTAAACCTTGCCGTTGATACCGTAGCCAATAGTTGTTAAGAGGTTGTTTTCAGACAGCTGCATCTCTTCACCAGTGTTCATGATGATGAAGGAACCAGTTCCGTAAGTGTTTTTGACCATACCAGGCTCAAAAGCTAACTGTCCAAAGAGAGCTGCCTGCTGGTCACCAGCCATACCAGAGATTGGAACTTCTCCACCGTAGAAATGGAAGGCTGCAGTTTTACCATAGATTTCTGAGTTAGAACGAACTTCTGGAAGCATGGCTTTTGGAATGTTGAGGATTTCCAAAATCTCATCATCCCATTTGAGTTCCTTGATGTTATAGAGCATGGTACGGGCTGCATTTGAGTAGTCGGTCACATGAGCCGTACCGTCAGTCAATTTCCAAACCAACCAAGTATCAATGGTCCCAAAGAGCAATTCACCCTTTTCAGCTCGCTCTTGAGCGCCTTCTACATGGTCCAATATCCAACGAACCTTGGTTGCAGAGAAGTAAGCATCGATGATCAAACCAGTCTTTTCATGGAATTTTTCTACGTAGCCTTGGCTTTTCAGCTGTTCAGCTAGAGGAGCTGTCTGACGAGATTGCCAAACGATAGCATTATAGATAGGAAGTCCCGTATTCTTATCCCAGACGACAGTTGTCTCACGCTGGTTGGTGATTCCGATGGCTTCAATTTGGTTAGGTTTTACTCCACTTTCGATGAAGGCACCGGCGATAACGGACTGCACAGAGTTCCAAATTTCATTGGCATTGTGCTCAACCCATCCAGCTTGAGGGAAAATCTGAGTAAATTCTTTTTGACTGGAGCTAACTTTTTCTCCTTTTTTGTTAAAGATGATGGCGCGGGAACTAGTTGTTCCTTGGTCAATGGCCATGATGTATTTTTCTTGTGACATGAACTGTCCTCCTGGTAAAAATCTTGAGGATGTTTCCTCTACAGTAACTAGTATATAAAATAAAACGCTTTCTTTTTCATCAACTTTTTTTAAATTTTAAAAAAATCTGAGGAGATTGTGCGAAAATCACAAAGAAACCTGGATTTCTCCAAGTTTCTCAATGAAATATCATGTTCCGAATTTTTGCTAAATCTTCCAAATCCAAGTCATTTTTTAAATAATAGACGGGAATCTGTTGGTTCTGATGGATGGGATTGTTTGTGATGATGAGATCGTAATTTTTGGTAAGGTCGTAGGATTCAATCGTAATAAAGCGATTGTACTCTAAATACCGCCTTAAAATGGCCGTCATTCTGGGAACAACTATAAAGCTATCGGTCAAGTCCATGCCTATCTTGATGACTTGACCGTCATTTTCAGCAATGTACTCCATCAGCTGGAGCCATTCCCACAAAATCTTTTTATCCAGAGATGTTCCCTGCTGGAAAATAGGCAGTTTGCTAAAAATCGTGTCTGCCACTTGTCGATAATCGTATTCGCTCCATAAGTAAGGATGGCGCAATTCCAAGTCATACTTGTATTTGTCTTGCAAGAGATAGCCTTTGAAAAGAAAGACACTGGCGCAGAGCTGGCTTAGTTCGTAGGTCACTTGGTCTTCGATGTAGTCCCCTAGCAAGTTCTGGCCCTTCATCTCTTGAATCAGTTGCGTAATCAGACTGGCAATTTCACCGCCAAAGCCCAGAATATACTCCATGGTGTGCAAGGGTAGAACCCGATGGGAAAGCAGAAATGAAAAGAAAATCATCATTTCCCCGTCTTCCTGACTCAGAGTGATGTGCTGTCCAGCAAAGAAATCATTTGTCCTGCGATGCAAGCGCTGGTAGAAGATATTTTCAAAATAGCCCTGCATTTTCTGCTCAATGTCCTTGAATTGACAGGCATTGACTCTTAGGCGCTGTTGGGTGATATGTGCCCAAAGGGCCAAGTCCAATCGCTGGCCTTGAGAGAGCTGGGCTCCGCAGAGTTCTTCTAAGACGCCAACTTCCTTCCTTCTTTCTGGTTTTTGAAGTTCTTTCTCCCAATCTTGGCTGGACCAGACCTTGCGAAAGAGGCAGAAATATAAGTAGCGGATCTGGTGCTCAGGTCCTTTCAAGCGGCCATTTTGGATAGATAGTTCAAACTCTGATAAAATCTGATTTAGACCAGATATATGACGACCGAGTGTTGCTTCACTGATCATGAGCTCTTGGGCTAATTGATGGGCTAAAAACTGCTGATGGTAGAGCAGGTAGTCTAAAATATGGTATTTGACAGCATTGTCCAAAAAGAGTCTGCGAATGTCCCGTCCCTTGGTATCTGGACCGATCGACAGACTAAGCGATTCGTCCTGAAGCTGGATGGATAAGGCTACATGATGGTCGCTAGCCTTGTCATTTATCAGGCTAATGTACTTGGTCAAGGTTGCTTTCGAGAAGCCTGTTTCAGACATGACATCCTTCAAACTGGATGTAGAATGTTGCTGTAAATAAGATAGGACAATAAACTGCCCCGCTTCACTCTTTTCCATTAAGTCTGCTAGATACATACGAAAACCCTTTCAATTCACTAGTCTTAGCTTAACACAAAATAGGAAAAAGAAGAAACAATGTGCTTCAATTTTTTATCGTTGCCTGGGTCAATAATGGAAGGCAGAAGTCTGTCATCATGTCTATCTTAATTCGCTATTCCATTTCTTTTGAACAAGTATAAGAGGAGCAGACACTCCTGCTTTTTTTGCTTTGAGTCTGATAGCTTTTTTATGGTATAATTGTAGAAAAATGACGATGAAGGAGCAGCTATGGATAATGTGATTGATTTGTCTATCCCGGTGGCAGAAGTGATTGAGAAGCATCCCGAGGTTTTGGATGTCTTGGTTGAATTAGGCTTTACGCCTCTGGCCAATCCTGTCATGCGTAATACAGTCGGGCGCGTGGTTTCTATCAAAAAAGGCGCTGGTATGAACGGCATTGACCTTAATAAAATCAAGCAAAGTCTGGAATTAAACGGCTATGAAGTGGTGGGGATTTAGAAATGGCTACTGAACGCATTGGAGTCCTCAAGTCTATCTTGCTGGACCTACATAACGGAGCTTCTGCAGAGTCTGTTCAGGAGCTTTTCAATGAGCATTTTGCTGGTGTGTCCGCTATAGAGATCAGCCTGATGGAGCATGAGCTGATGAACTCAGATACGGGAGTGACCTTCGAAGATGTCATGTCCCTCTGCAATGTCCATGCCAACCTCTTTAAAGGTGCCATTCAGAATGTGGAGGTGGCTGATACCGACCATCCAGGCCATCCGGTTCAAGTATTTAAGCAGGAAAATCTAGCCTTGCGTGCTGCTCTCATGCGGGTTCGCAGGCTCCTATCTACCTATGAAAGCACAGAAGATGAGGACCTTCTTCCTGAAATCCGCAAGGGACTCCAGCGTCAGCTGGGTTTGGTGGGGCAGTTTGATATCCACTATCAGCGTAAGGAAGAGCTCATGTTTCCCATCATGGAGAGCTACGGCCACGATTCGCCGCCCAAGGTTATGTGGGGGGTAGATGATCAGATTCGCGACCTTTTCCAAGAGGCTAAGATTGCTGCAGAGCAGCTACCGGATACTTTGATTGAAGAAGTCAAGGACAAGTTTGAGACTTTTGCTGCTGAGTTTGAAGCTATGATTTTCAAGGAAGAGTCTATCCTTCTAATGATTCTCCTTGAGTCCTTTCATCAGGATGACTGGCTCAAGATTGCTGAGGAAAGTGATGCTTATGGCTATGCTATCATCAAGCCAACAGAGAAATGGATTCCTGCGCGGCACTCATTCTCGGAGGAGGAAGCTGGGGATGTTGCTGATGAAGGAAGCGAAGCGCCAGCCAGCAGAGAACAGGCTAGTGAGGGCAAGTTTCAGCAGGTCATTGATACGCCGGATGGTCAGGTCACCATTTCCTTTAAGCCTAAGGAAAAGAAGGAGCAAGCCTTTAATCGGGAGTCCCAGCAGTCTTTTGGCCATGGCTATCTGTCGGTGGCGGAGGCCAATCTGATTTTGGACCATCTGCCCATGGAGATTACCTTTGTCAATAAGGACGATATTTTCCAGTATTATAATGACAGCGTGCCAGCGGACGAGATGATTTTCAAGCGGACGCCGTCCCAGATAGGTCGCAATGTCGAGCTCTGTCACCCGCCCAAGTTTTTAGACAAGGTGCGGCGGATTTTCAAGGCTCTGCGAGAGGGAGAGCGGGACAAGTTTGAGATGTGGTTCAAGTCGGAATCACGGGGCAAGTTTGTCCATGTGACCTATGCGGCAGTGCGGGATGAGGCCGGTGAATTTCAGGGGGTGCTGGAGTATGTACAGGACATTCAGCCCTTCCGTGATATTGACAGCGATTTTTACCGAGATTTGGACTAGGTATTTGCAGTTAGAAAGTGAGAAACATGAGTTACGAACAGGAATTTTTACAGGAGTTTGAAGCTTGGGTCAAGACTCAGGTCATGATTAACGAGATGGCGCTCAAGGAGAGTCAGGCGGTCTACGAGGCGGACCAGGATGAGCGTGCTAAGGAAGCAGCCATTCGCTATGAAAGTCGTCTAGATGCCTACCAGTTCCTTTTAGGGAAATTCGCCAACTATCAGGCGGGCAAAGCATTTCACGACCTGCCAGACGGACTTTTTGGAGAGAGAAATTATTGATTTTTCACTGGAAAGGTGATAGAATAGGTTCATCAGAGGTGTTTTGAGTCAAGCATTTTACAGAAAGTGGCGGTGCTGAGAAGTCCACAAATGCGTCAAAGCTGGTTGCTGATGGATGAAAAATTGAAATAAAAGTGTCTTTTTGTTTCCTTTTAGGACTAGGCAAGGAGTTGCAGGCTATACTAGCGTATGCCAAAGCGACTTAACGACGTCATAAAAGAGAAAGAAGAAGAGAAAAGTTGCGGGCATCTGCCCGAAATTGGGTGGTACCGCGGATAAACACATTCGTCCCTGTCAGATTGATGACAGGGGCGATTTTTTGTAGAAAGTGAGGGAGGAAGATGATAAGAGCTGAGTTACCAGATCGATTAGAAACAGAACGGCTAGTCTTACGAGTCCGCACCGTGGCTGATGCAGTGGATATCTTTGACTATGCCAGTCGGCCAGAAGTCTCTTATCCAGCAGGCTTTCCGCCCGTCCAGACCTTGGAAGACGAGGTTTATTATCTGAAGCATATTCTTCCTGAGCGTAATCAAAAGGAAAATCTCCCAGTAGGCTACGGGATTGTCGTCAAAGGAACGGATAAAATCGTTGGCTCTGTCGATTTCAACCATCGCCATGAAGATGATGTGCTGGAAATCGGCTATATCTTGCATCCAGACTATTGGGGACGTGGTTATGTGCCCGAAGCAGCGCGTGCCTTGATTGATCTGGCTTTTAGAGAACTGGGTCTTCACAAAATTGAGCTGACCTGCTTTGGCTACAATGTCCAAAGTCAACGAGTTGCGGAAAAATTAGGCTTTACCCTTGAAGCTCGCATTCGAGACCGCAAAGATGCCCAAGGCAATCGCTGTGATGATTTGAGATATGGCCTGCTTAGGAGTGAGTGGAAGGTGATTTGATGTCTGAAGAAGACAAACAATTAATCTCATTATCAGAGGAGCAGTTACGTCAAATTGATGAGCAATACTCTGAATTAAATGATAGTGATATTATCGAGCGATTAGCTTATTTAGAAATTAACAACAATGAAAAACGTATTGTCATCTCTGATATTGAACCAACCAAGGAAATAATGTCAGTCTCGAACCAAATTTTTGAGATTCAAAAGGATTTTCAAAAAATCAAGAATATGTTCGAATTGTTTATTTCAGATGTCTCGGATTTTTTAAGTATTAAGAATAAACTTGAGTCAAAGGAATTAGAAATTGAAGAGGCAGACGTGAATCGTTTCATGATTCATTTATTATCCAGTGGAAAATTGTTTGTCGATTTTAACGAAAACCAAATTAAACAAAAATATTCCAAGGATAGTGAGGAGTTTGATTGTATACATGGTTTTGCAAGCTATCAGTATGATACCAATTTTGCTTATCGATTTTGCCATTATTTGAGGAATTATTCACAACATATTGACTTACCAATAAATGAAGTAAAAGCTATTAGCCCAGATGATGAAACTGTTATAATCGATTTCTATATTGATTTAGATTATCTTTTAAATTCCAACTTTAAATGGAAAAAATTGAAAGTGGAGTTGATAAAACTAAACCAAGAAACATCTAAGATTGATGCTATAGCTCTAGTGAAAGAATACTTTAATGCTCTCACAGAGCTCTATGGTAATTATAATAAGTTGTTTTTAAAGTTAAACCATAATACATTAGTAGATATTAAATCAAAGTTGGAATCATTAAAATTGAAACACTCTAGGTATTATATTTCAAAGATAAGCAAGTACGATCTCAAATATAATCCTGGAAATTATACTATGTCACCACTTGCAGCATTTGCTGAAATTGAAGAGATTTATATTGAACTCTCAAAAATTGGTTTGGTTAAAATTATCAATAAAAGTAATTAAAGGAGAATACACATGTCTAAAGAACTTTCACCTAAATACAATCCAGCCGAGGTTGAGGCTGGTCGTTACCAAAAATGGCTTGATGCTGATGTTTTCAAGCCTTCAGGCGATCAAAAGGCTAAGCCTTATTCTATCGTTATTCCACCACCAAACGTAACTGGGAAGCTTCACCTTGGTCACGCTTGGGATACAACTCTTCAGGATATTATCATCCGTCAAAAACGCATGCAAGGTTTTGACACGCTTTGGCTTCCAGGGATGGACCACGCGGGGATTGCGACTCAGGCTAAGGTCGAGGAGCGTTTGCGGGAGCAAGGAATTTCCCGCTATGACCTTGGTCGTGAAAAATTCCTCGATAAAGTCTGGGAATGGAAAGACGAATATGCCACTACCATCAAGGAACAATGGGGCAAGATGGGGCTCTCTGTAGACTACTCGCGTGAGCGTTTCACTCTTGATGAAGGTTTGTCAAAAGCCGTTCGCAAGGTCTTTGTGGACCTTTACAAGAAAGGCTGGATCTACCGTGGTGAGTTTATCATCAACTGGGACCCAGCAGCTCGCACAGCACTTTCTGATATCGAGGTCATCCATAAAGACGTGGAAGGAGCTTTCTACCACATGAACTACATGCTGGAAGATGGCTCACGCGCCCTTGAAGTTGCGACAACTCGTCCTGAGACCATGTTTGGGGACGTTGCTGTTGCGGTCAATCCAGAAGACCCACGCTACAAGGGCTTGATTGGTAAAAATGTCATCCTTCCAATTGCTAATAAATTGATTCCAATCGTTGGAGATGAGCACGCAGATCCCGAATTTGGTACTGGTGTCGTGAAAATCACACCTGCCCACGATCCAAACGACTTCTTGGTTGGTCAACGTCACAACTTGCCACAAGTCAACGTCATGAACGACGACGGAACCATGAATGACTTGGCCTTCGAATTTGCAGGTATGGACCGTTTTGAAGCTCGTAAGGCAGTCGTTGCTAAGTTGGAAGAAATTGGCGCTCTTGTTAAAATCGAAAAACGTGTCCACAGTGTTGGTCACTCAGAACGTACAGGTGTTGTGGTTGAGCCACGCTTGTCTACGCAATGGTTCGTCAAGATGGACCAATTGGCGAAGAATGCCATTGCCAACCAAGACACAGAGGACAAGGTAGAATTCTACCCACCTCGTTTCAACGATACCTTCCTCCAATGGATGGAAAATGTTCACGACTGGGTTATCTCTCGTCAGCTCTGGTGGGGCCACCAAATCCCTGCTTGGTACAATGCTGAGGGTGAAATGTACGTTGGCGAAGAAGCTCCAGAAGGTGACGGATGGACTCAGGACGAAGACGTCTTGGATACGTGGTTCAGTTCAGCTCTTTGGCCATTCTCAACCATGGGCTGGCCTGATGTCGACTCAGAAGACTTCAAACGTTACTTCCCAACTTCAACTTTGGTAACAGGTTACGACATCATCTTCTTCTGGGTGTCTCGTATGATCTTCCAATCATTAGAATTCACTGGCCGTCAGCCATTCCAAAACGTCCTGATTCACGGTCTCATTCGTGACGAGCAAGGACGCAAGATGTCTAAATCTCTCGGAAACGGGATTGACCCAATGGATGTTATCGAGAAATACGGTGCCGATGCCCTTCGCTGGTTCCTTTCAAACGGTTCAGCACCAGGCCAAGACGTGCGCTTCTCTTACGAGAAAATGGATGCTTCTTGGAACTTCATTAACAAGATCTGGAACATCTCTCGCTATATCCTCATGAACAATGAAGGTTTGACCCTTGAGCAAGCAACTGCCAATGTGGAAAAAGTTGTTAACAAAGAAGCTGGAAATGTCACAGACCGCTGGATTCTCCACAACCTCAACGAAACCATTGGCAAGGTCACTGAGAACTTTGATAAGTTTGAGTTTGGTGTAGCTGGGCACATTCTCTATAACTTCATCTGGGATGAGTTTGCAGACTGGTACGTTGAGTTGACCAAGGAAGTCCTTTATAGCGATAATGAAGAAGAGAAAGTCATCACACGTTCTGTTCTCCTTTATACTTTGGACAAGATTCTTCGCCTCCTTCACCCAATCATGCCATTCGTGACAGAGGAAATCTTTGGACAAATCTCAGAAGGCTCTATCGTTACAGCAGAATACCCAACTGTTAACCCAGCCTTTGAAGACCTTGCTGCCCACACTGGTGTGGAAAGTCTTAAAGACTTGATCCGTGCTGTTCGGAATGCGCGTGCGGAAGTAAACGTAGCACCAAGCAAGCCTATCACCATCCTTGTTAAGACAAGCGATAGCGACTTGGAAGCCTTCTTTAACAGCAATGTCAACTACATCAAACGATTCACAAATCCAGAACACTTGGAAATCGCATCAACCATCCCTGCACCTGAACTCGCAATGTCAAGCGTTATCACAGGAGCAGAAATCTACTTGCCACTGGCAGACCTCCTCAATGTCGAAGAAGAACTGGCTCGTCTCGATAAAGAACTCGCTAAATGGCAAAAAGAACTGGATATGGTCGGTAAGAAGCTCTCTAACGAACGCTTCGTAGCCAATGCCAAACCAGAAGTCGTCCAAAAAGAACGCGACAAACAAGCTGACTACCAAGCTAAATACGACGCGACCGTAGCACGTATTGATGAGATGAAGAAGTTGGTGAAATAAACATAGAAACACGGTGATAAACCGTGTTTTTTGGTATAATGAAATCAATATCTATTGATGGAGAAAGTGATGTCTAAACACCCTCATTATGAATTGTTAAATTTACTTGGCTACGGTCTTGCCAAGTTTGACAAACTTTTTATAAAAGAATTTCAATGTGCTAGTAAATCTGAGTTTTATCGCTATATAGTTTCTTTAGGTATCGCAGAAACAACTGGTGTAGTCAAAAATAGAATGGATTTATTCGACCCCTATTTTGAGAACAATCGAAAAGGTTGGTGGCAAAAAGCTGAAGTATACCGTTTTAGAAAAGATTTAATTGACATGATGTTTGGGAACGAAGATGTTCACAGCTATGCAGAAATAGTTAAAATGCTGCTTGCAAGCGGAGGGAAGAAAACAGGTATAACCATCATTGAAAAGCCAATAGTCCGAACTAAATTCAAACGACTACAAGAAACTGGAATGGAAGCAGAGAATTATTTTATACTCCATTATGATAAAGAAGAAAAATTTCAAGGTGGACAATTGACCGATGCCCGTCTTTATGGTGATGGATATGATTTCCAAGTAGATGTTCAAGAACATTCTTACCTTGCTGAGGTTAAAGGGATTCGAAAATCTAAGGGACGTGTTCGTTCGACAGCCAGAGAATTTGAGAAAGCAAAAGAGTTTCAATCAGATTTTGTATTATCCTTGGTCACCAATCTAGATGACATTCCAAAGTTAGTATTAATCGATAATCCTTTGAAGCATTTTGAATTTGAAAAAAATATTGTCAAAAGTGAAATCATAGAATATAGAAGTTTAGAAGACTTGTACTAGTCGTTTAATATTTATAGATTTATAAGCATAGAAATATGGCTGGTTATCGTATGATATTAAATCCTCAAATCCTAGGGAAATCAGTATCTCTTCACAGGGAAGTACATGATGCTCTGTACTTTGAGTATAATTTCAATTTAACTTTTATCTTACAGTATCGGTATAGAATTCATAGACTAGGTCTAGAAGATAATCAATATACTAGATATTATTACTTACAAACAAAATCCGAACCAGCTGATAGTGGTGATGCTGGTTATGACGAGAAAATTTATTCAAAATTAAAGAAGAAATTATGTATAATACTATTGATAATGGCGATTCAAAAATAGAATTTTCTCAAAATGAGATAGATGAAGCAATTGATATTATTGATGAGGAACGGAAGCGTATTATAAAAAATTTAAATTAAGGTATTACAGACCCTAAAAAGTTAGCCAATTAAATTTTGGAGTACAGATACATGTCTCTCCTATTCCTGTTTCATCAAAAAATTTCTCACATCTCAAATAATCTTCAAAGGATGTTTAATTATACTTGGCTTTTCTAAGTTTTTACGAATTATAAGATAGATCTATCCAATTTGTTTTTTATTCCAGTGTGTAGTAAAATATAACTACATAAGAAAACCAATTTTAAAAGGAGTAATTTCATGGCTGTACCAACTTCAGTCCGTTTATCAGATGAGTTAAATGAAAAACTGACTTTATGGACGAGTTCCCACAATATATCTAAGTCGGAGTTTATTGCTCAGGTTTTGGCAGAAAAGTTAGAGGATCTTTATGATATCCAAGAAGCTGATCTGGCGATGCAGGAGTGGCTTGATAATGGCCAAGAGACTTATTCTCATGATGAGATGATGAAGCGCTATGGCTAGATATCAGGTTCGTTATGCCTCAACTTTTTTCAAAGCCATGGATAAATTGGATAGAGGAACACAGAAGGTCATCGCCAAGTGGATTGATAAACATTTGGTAAATGTCGACTTTCCTAGGGCGCCAGGGAAATATTTGTCAAGCAACCTTTCGGGTTATGTGCGCTTTCGTGTGGGATCTTATCGGATTATTGCTAAGGTTGATGATGAAGATTTCGTGATTCTGAATATTCATGTAGCGAAACGTTCGGAAGTCTATAACTTTAAAGGAGAAGATTAAAACTTAATTTTAGTAAGGCAAGATTATTTATATCATGCTGATTAGCCCCATATAATAAGCTCCCAGACTTAGTTTGGGAGCTTAGTGTTTTATATCTTCTGTTTGGCCTTGATAGTGGTAAATGCAGAGCCGCTTTGCCTGGTCTGGACGGCTGATGGTAAAGTGGAAGTAATGGTCTTTCTGATCTAAACTTTTAGCCTTAGAGAGTTTGAAATAAGTGACCTGGCGGCTGGCCATATGGCGGAGGATATCATCTTCCATGGCCATCAGAGGCTGGGGAAGATTGGAGAATTGATAAAAATCCTCTTGAAATTGATAGTAATTCTGGGAAAAATAGTCAAATTGAAGTTCCTCATGTATATTCTGAGTAGTCATCTGTGCCTCCTAGGGCTTGTATCGAAAGAATCTGGTGAATAGCAAAGCCTTTGTAATGGTCACCTTCCTGCAGGAGGACCTGTTTGCTGTCCAGATGAGAGACTGTAGCAACAACATCAGTCAGCTTTCCCTGATTAAGAAAGGTGATTCGGATGGGAACTTGCTGGCTGTAGGCTTGACTGAGTAGCTGGTTTATCTCCTGTCTATCAAGCTGAGTTAACTGGCTCATATCTAGTTCTTTTTTGGCCAGAGCAGTACTGTGTTCAGAGAGAAAAAAGCCAGCCCACTTAGCCATCCCCCGATCCTGAAAGTCACGTGCCGACTGATAGGGGAGATAAGAGCGGTCAGTCATGATAAGCCCTCCAAACCTCCAGCAGAATGGCCACCAGTTAACTTGCTTCGAGCAATAGCACGAGAGGAGTCCAGTAAGGCCGAGCCCTTAAGCAAAGAGGCAAAGCCAAAGTGTTCTCTGATGTGGTCAATCGTCAGCTGGAGATCTTCTTCTTTTTGAACTTGCAGAGGATCATCAAAGAGAGAAATCATACCATAGCCTTGATCGACAAAGTCACTGTAAAAAACGCCAATCTGTCGGATAGCCCCGCCCTGATATTTAGAACGAAAAAGCTGAACTACGATTTGGGCCAGTCGATCGCTGTTATTGGTAGGCTCAATTTTTTTCTGTGTATGAATGGAAGGCAGACACTCCTGTTTGGAATAGCGGGCATAGATGGAGACACACTGGCATTTCTTACCAGAACGTCTGAGACGAATGGCGACCTGCTCAGCCATTTCTCGGAAAACGAGCTCAATCTCTGCCTGCTGTCTATAGTCTCGGGGAAGAATTTGCGAATTCCCTAGGCCGTGTGACTTGACCTGATAAGGCTTGTGCACATTGCTTTCATCAATGCCGTGAGCGTGAAACCAAAGCTGCAGGCCCATGACTCCCATTTCTTTTTTGAGAATGTCTGGGTTAAAGTGAGCCAAATCATAAATGGAATGGATGCCTAGCTTCTTAAGACGGGTGGCTGTTCGGTGGCCGATGCCCCAAAAATCTGTCATGGTCGGAATAGTCCAGACCTTGCTGGGAACATCCTCATAGGACCAGTTGACCCGCATCTTTTTTGTGTGTTTGGCTTCAATGTCTAAAGCTAGCTTGGCGAGAAGAGGATTGGCGTTGCTCAGACCGATAGAGGCATAAATCCCAGTCTTCTTCCAGATAGCCTGTTGAATGCGGGCAGCCAGCAGGTCCAGTTTGGTCCTGCGGTCCAGCGTCTGATCAGGAATGAAGTAGTTGATAGAGCTTGTCAAATCTAAGAAGCCCTCATCAATTGAGTAGGGGAAAATATCATCGGGAGCTGCGAAATCCTGGAAAATCTTTTGGATTTCCATATTTTTCTGGATGTAGTAGTTCATCCGAGGGGGGACCAATAGGGTCTTTTGGGCAGTGTCTTCGATAAAGCGCACATAATCTGCTGTAATAGGCAGTCCCTGCTTGCGGGCAGCAGCATAGTTGAACTTACGGGTGTGGACATCGAAAGGAAGATTATAGCTTCGGCTGACATTCTGGCTGCCGAAATTCTTTTTAAAGAGAGGGGTGGCAGCTAGTATCAGTCCAGAGGAATTTTCAACTCGGCTCATGACACAGAGTGAGGTTTTTAAAGGATCGAGACCGAGAGCAATGCATTCGCAAGAGGCATAAAAACTTTTCATATCCACAAAAGCGATGTCTGAACGGGGCTCGCGTGAATAATCAAATAGGACCATAACTACACCTCAATCGGCAGAAAATGTCCGACTACAATACCAACAATAGTAGGCTGGTCTTCATAAGGGGCAAAGAGGTCATCATAGTCAGGATTGATAGACTCTAAGCGTAGGCCTTCAGCTTCGCGGTAGACTTTTTTGATATAGGTCTTGCCATTCCACATAAGAGCATAGACTGCCCCATCGTAGTCGAATCCTGTCTGTTTCATAAGGGCAACAGAACCATTGGGATACTTAGGCTCCATAGAATCCCCAGAGACCCAGGATGCAAAGTCGTGCTGGATATCTTGATCAAAGTAGACAGTTTCGTAGTCTGTTTCATTGTCATAGTAGCTGTGACCGAGACCTGCAGCCAGCTCAACGGATAGAACCTTATAGGCTGTAAGGGAGCTAATCTTACGCTGTCTCTCTAAGAGCTGACTAGCGAGTTGGTCTACTTCTTTTTTATGAGGTAGAGTTAATAAAGGGTAGGTGTAGAGCGCGCTGGTCTCATCCACAAAGTAGTTCTCTTGGACCTTGAGACAGGTGGCCAACCTCCTGAGATTTTTGGCGTGGGGTTCTGCTAAACCATTTTCCCAAGCAGAGTAGGTCTTTCTGGAAATTCCAAGCTCTCGGTAAATGGAAGACTGAGTCAGATTAAGTTCCAGCCGGCGTTTTTTTAATTTTTCATGCGAAAACATATCACACCTCCTATGTAACGTTCTAAAAGTTACGTATAGTATAACAGATGAAATCGAGAAAAGCAAGCTCTTTATCGAGTATTGTTATTTCCTGCAAGAGTGTGGTAAACTGTAGGGAGAAATATAACCTGGAGGTAGAGACATGTTTCCTATGACAGCAAAAACGACCATGACAGAAGAAGCTTATCGCCGTTTCGCTTGGGCCAACTTTTGGTATCGAAAGACAGGGCTCTTTCCTCTGATCATTGGTGAAGTGGCTTTGTTAGCAGTAGGATTGGTCTGTCTATTCTTTAGGGAGCCTTTGCCAGCTATTGGTATTTTCATTTTCATGCCGATCATGCCTTTTTTACTTTATCGTTCTTTTAACCAACAATTCCTCAAGCTCTATAAGGATAATCCTCTCTGGCATGATTTGGAGCAGGAGTTTAGCTTCTATGAGACAGACTTTCAAGTCATTAATCGCAATCATACCTCCCGATATAACTATCAGGATATTGTGGCGATTTTGGATAAGCCGGAGAGTTTTTACATCATGGTTGGCCGGTCAATGGGACTGATTTTGGATAAGGCAGATTGTCAGCCTGAATTAATTGATTTTTTACTGAAACTAAAAGAAAACAGAAGTCTCTAATGCTGGGGTGCTTCTGTTTTTTATCTGCTTAATTTTCAAAAGATTGGCCTGCTAGAGGCTAGTTATGTTATAATACTCTTTATGAGAGTTGTTGCAGGTAAATACGGGGGCAGGCCCCTCAAGACTTTGGATGGCAAGACGACTAGGCCTACGACCGATAAGGTTAAGGGGGCGATTTTTAATATGATTGGTCCTTATTTTGACGGTGGCCGAGTGCTGGATCTTTATGCCGGGAGCGGGAGTTTGGCCATTGAAGCTATTTCGCGAGGTATGGAGGAAGCTGTCTTAGTCGAAAAGGATCGCAGAGCTCAGGCTATCATTTCAGAGAACATCCAGATGACTAAGGAGGTCACACGTTTTGACTTGCTCAAGATGGAGTCTGGCCGAGCTTTGGAAATATTGACAGGTGCTTTTGACTTAGTTCTCTTGGATCCGCCTTATGCCAAGGAGCAGATTGTGGCAGACCTTGAGAAGCTAGAGGAGCGTCAGCTATTGAGTCAGGATGTCCTAGTAGTCTGTGAGACAGACAAGGATGTGGAATTACCAGAAGAAATTGCAGGGCTGGGCATTTGGAAGCAGAAGATATATGGAATTTCAAAGGTGACGGTGTATGTCAGATAAGATAGGATTATTTACAGGGTCTTTTGACCCGATCACTAAGGGCCATGTGGACCTGATTGAGCGGGCCAGCAGCCTCTTTGATAAGCTCTATGTAGGAATTTTCTACAACCGAGAAAAGTCTGGTTTTTTCACAATTGAGGCTAGAGAGCGGATAGTCAAAGAAGCGCTAGAACATTTGGATAATGTGGAAGTCATCACTTCGCAGAATGAGCTAGCAGTGACAGTAGCTCGGAGACTGAGAGCTAAAGTTTTTGTGCGCGGGCTTCGTAACAGCCAAGACTTGGACTATGAAGCTGATATGAACTTCTTTAATCGCGAGTTGGCAGGAGAGCTGGAAACGATTTTCTTGCTCAGCAAACCAGCCTATCAGCATATCAGTTCATCGCGTATTCGGGAGCTGCTTGCTTTTCAGCAGGATATAGCGGACTATGTGCCCCAAAGTGTAATCAAAGAATTAGAAAGAAGAACTTATGAAAAAAATTAGTGTTTATAAATGGCCCATTATTATTTTTTCAAGCTTGATTTTGCTTGTCGTATCTTTGACGGTTCCTTTACCATACTATATTGAAGTTCCTGGCGGTGCAGAAGATATTCGAAAGGTCTTGCTGGTTGACAATAAGGAAGATAAGGAAGCTGGGGCCTACGAGTTTGTGACAGTTGGAGTTCAACGAGCAACCTTTGCTCATCTTGTCTATGCGTGGCTGACTGATTTCACGGATATCTACTCTGCTGAAGAAATGACTGGTGGATCATCGGACCAAGAATTTATCCGAATCAATCAGTTTTATATGGAAACATCCCAAAACATGGCCAAGTACCAAGGCTTGAAAACAGCTGGAAAAGATATTAGCATGAAATATCTGGGCGTCTATGTTTTGCAAGTTGCAAAAGATTCGACTTTTAAGGGAATTTTGAATATTGCGGATACGGTGACGGGAGTTAATGACAAGACTTTTGACAGTTCAGAAGAATTGGTGAAATATGTTAATTCGCAGAAATTAGGAGATAAGGTTAAGGTCACTTACCAGGAAGATGGCCAAGAAAAATCAGCGACTGGAAAGATTATTAAGCTAGAAAATGGTAAAAACGGAATCGGTATTAGCTTAATCGATAGAACAGAAGTCACTAGTAACATTCCGATTGAATTTACTACAGAAGGCATTGGAGGACCTAGTGCGGGTCTCATGTTTAGCTTGTCAATTTATACACAACTTGCAGATCCAACCTTACGAGATGGACGTGTGATTGCAGGTACAGGAACTATCAATCGTGATGGAGAAGTTGGTGATATTGGTGGGATTGATAAGAAAGTCGTCTCAGCTGCTAAAAGTGGTGCTAGCATCTTCTTTGCTCCCAATAATCCTGTAACAAAAGAAATGAAAAAAATCGATCCAAAAGCAAAGACAAACTATGAAACTGCAGTTGAGGCTGCTAAAAAGATTAAAACAGATATGAAAATTGTTCCTGTTAAAACCTTACAGGATGCCATTGATTATCTTAAGAACAATAAATAATAAAGCTGAGGCAGTCTTGTCTCAGCTTTATTTTTTGATGGAAGTCCTATTTGTCAAATTAGAGAAATTATCTGACTTTTCTCAGAAATGACTTTTTAAGGGTAAAAGCTTAAAATCTGCCTGTTTTTGTAGTATAATAGAGGAGTTATCTAGATAGAAGTGAGAAAATATATGCGCAAAGAAATTGCTCCAGAGCTTTATAATTACAATAAATTTCCTGGTCCTGAGTTCAAACAGATTGGTTCACAGGTCTTAACGGAGGAGATTGAGTTTAATTTGGTAGAGAACTACCGAGAAGCTTTTGATGTGACAGCTTTTAACCAACGCTTTTCAGAGATTTTAACCAAGTTTGATTATATTGTCGGTGATTGGGGCAATGATCAGTTACGGCTACGAGGCTTTTATCAGGATGAAAAAGCTAAGGAAAGTGACTTTAAAATCAGTCGTTTGGAAGATTATTTGCTGGAGTACTGTAATTATGGCTGTGCCTACTTTGTATTAGAAAACCTTCAGCCTAAGCGAGCTTCTTTTGATAAAAAATCTCGCAGTAAACGGGAGCAAGAACAGAATTCTGGTTCAACGTCAAAACGATCACGTTCTAGACGCTCAAGACGTCGGAATGACCAGAGTCGCGATAATCGTCAAAATAAACCAAAAGAAAAAGTCGCAAAAGAAGCCAATCGTCACTTTGTCATCCGTCAAAAATAAAGGAGAAACATGAAACCATCTATTTATAGTTTAACACGTCAGGAAATGATTGAATGGGCTGAAGCTCAAGGAGAAAAGAAATTCCGTGCTACCCAGATTTGGGAGTGGCTCTACCGCAAGCGGGTCCAGTCTTTTGAAGAGATGACCAATCTTTCCAAGGATTTGATTGCCAAACTAGACGATCAGTTTGTCGTCAATCCTCTTAAACAGCGTATCGTACAAGAGTCTGCTGACGGTACGGTCAAGTACCTCTTTGAGCTGCCGGATGGTATGCTGATTGAGACGGTGCTCATGCGCCAGCACTATGGACTTTCTGTCTGCGTGACCACTCAAGTAGGTTGTAATATCGGCTGTACCTTCTGTGCTTCTGGCTTGATTAAAAAGCAACGCGACCTCAACAATGGTGAGATTGTTGCTCAGATTATGCTGGTTCAGAAGTATTTTGACGAGCGTGGTCAGGATGAGCGGGTCAGCCATATCGTGGTAATGGGAATCGGTGAACCTTTTGACAACTATGACAATGTACTCAAGTTTGTCCGGACGGTCAATGATGATAAAGGTTTGGCTATCGGTGCCCGCCATATCACGGTTTCGACTTCAGGCCTGGCTCATAAGATTCGTGACTTTGCCAATGAAGGTGTGCAGGTCAATCTAGCTGTATCCCTACATGCCCCAAATAATGATCTGCGGACCAGCATCATGCGGATTAACCGTTCCTTCCCTATCGAAAAGCTTTTTGCAGCTATCGAATACTATATTGAGACGACCAACCGCCGGGTGACCTTTGAGTACATCATGCTCAATGAAGTCAATGACGGGGTAGAGCAGGCCAAGGAGCTGTCTGAGCTACTCAAGAACATTAAGAAGCTGTCTTATGTCAATCTCATTCCTTATAACCCAGTTAGCGAGCACGACCAATACAGCCGCAGTCCCAAAGAGCGCGTGATGGCCTTCTACGATACCCTCAAGAAAAACGGAGTCAACTGCGTGGTTCGTCAGGAACATGGAACGGATATTGATGCAGCCTGCGGTCAGCTGCGTTCTAATACCATGAAGCGTGATCGCGAGAAAGCATTGGTAGAAAATGTTCAGCCTTAAGAACTACCTGACTTCAGACGGTGAGTTGACTGCTAAGGGACGGAGATTGCTGATCGGAGGAAGCTGGCTCTATTTCTTGATGCTTTGCATTCTGTGCTTTATTCCTCAAGTTCCAGAGCCAGGAATGGAAACGCCGGGAGTCCAGTGTTTTGGCCGAATAGTGGTTTTGCTAGTCCCTTTTAATTCCTTTGTCAATATTGGCGAGATTACTTCTTGGATCCAGCTGGTCAAGGTTTTTATCCAAAATCTAGCTAATATCTTCTTGCTGTCGCCCTTAATTTTTCAATTGCTTTGGCTCTTTCCGAAGTTGCGGAAGACAAAGAAGGTTGTATGGCTGAGCTTTGGGATGAGTCTGTCTATCGAAGTGACTCAGATTCTACTGGACCTTCTCATCAACGCCAATCGAGTCTTTGAAATTGATGATCTCTGGACTAATACATTGGGTGGTTATCTGGCTTGGCGGGTATTTCAGCTTGGTCAGAAAATCTGGAAAGATCGTCAAGATGACGTTTTCAAAAGAGATTAGCGAGAGAAAAGTTCGGATTTAGAAGAAAAATTAAAATTTTTTCTTGACAAGAAAAAGGGAAAGACCTATAATAAAATAAATCATCAGAAAAGTAATAATTTTTTCTACTTTCAGGGAGCCTGTGGTTGGTGGAAACAGGTAGTGGAGGATTATGAAGTGGGCTGATGCAAAAAATGAATTTGAAGCAATAAAAATTCGGTGAGCACACCTTACAGTGCAGCTTGTTGTTAGACAAGACAGAGATATGGAGGCAGTCTATACTTTGCTCCATAATTGAGGTGGCACCGCGATTTTACGCCCTCACACAGAGTTTTTTCTGTGTGTGGGCTTTTGTTTTGCTTGAAAATAAAGAAAAGAGGCAATTAATATGACAGAAACTAAAGGATATTTTGGACAATTCGGCGGCTCCTTTGTACCAGAGCCTATCCAAGCCTTGCTGGATGAATTGGAAGCGACTTTTGAGAAGTATAAGGATGATCCAGAATTTTTAAATGAATACCGACATTATTTGGCGGATTATTCAGGCCGGGAGACCCCGCTCTACTTTGCAGAAAGTCTGACTCAGCACCTGGGCGGAGCTAAGATTTATCTGAAGCGGGAAGATCTCAATCATCTGGGCTCACACAAGCTCAATAATGTTTTGGGACAGATTCTACTAGCTAAGCGCATGGGCAAGACCCGGGTCATTGCTGAAACTGGAGCTGGCCAGCATGGTGTGGCAACTGCGGCAGCCGCAGCTAAGTTTGGTATGAAGTGCGATGTTTACATGGGTGCAGAGGATGTAGAGCGCCAGCGTCTCAATGTCTTCCGCATGGAAATGATGGGAGCGACTGTTCACGCTGTGGAAACAGGAACCAAAACCCTCAAGGATGCAGTGGATGCAGCCTTTGGAGCTTGGATGAACGATTTGGAAGCCTTCTATGTCTTGGGCTCAGCTGTCGGTCCTCACCCCTATCCGACGATTGTCCATGAGTTCCAAAAGGTGATTAGTGAAGAATCTCGCCGTCAGATTTTGAACAAGGAAGGCCGCTTGCCAGACTATGTCATTGCCTGTGTAGGCGGTGGCTCCAATGCTATCGGCGCTTTTTCTCAGTATGTGGCGGATGAAGAAGTCAAGCTGGTTGGTGTTGAAGCGGCTGGACGGGGTCTTGATACAGACCAGCATGCAGCGACCATGACCAAGGGAAGCGTCGGAGTAGTGGATGGTATGAAGACTTACGCTGTCTTTGCTGAAGATGGTCAGGTGGCACCGGTTTACTCCATTTCAGCAGGCTTGGACTATCCTGGAGTTGGTCCCGAACATGCTTTCTTTAAGGATTCTGGTCGAGTAGAATACGTGGCCGCGACAGATGATGAAGCTGTGGACGCCTTGCTTCTCTTGACACAAAAGGAAGGAATTTTACCAGCAATCGAAAGTTCTCACGCCATTGCTGAAGCCATCAAGCGAGCTCCGCAACTGTCATCTGACCAAATCATCATTATCAATGTATCTGGTCGTGGAGACAAGGATGTGGCAGCCATTGCTGACTATCTAGAAAAACGAAAATAAAATACCCAGCAGAAGAGTAGTAATATCTCTCCTTTCAGAGAGTCTGTGGTTGCTGTAAACAGGCAGGAGAAGTTATGAAATGGGCTGCTGGAGACAAAATTTTGTCCTTTAGTTGAACTTTTATCACTTTGTTACCTTACTTTGCCATGAGCCAGTATGCTGCTTTGTACTAAAAGGGATCTAAATGACTGTAAATAAGTAAATGAGATGTGGAGCATGAAAACTCCATAACTGAGGTGGCACCGCGATGATACGCCCTCACAGGATGAACTGTGCGGGCGTTTTTCTGTAGTTTTGGAGCAGGTTTTGACGGTGGACAGGTGCTATCTGTTCTTGTGAAATGCAGTTATGGCTTGCAGCTTGCTCCTCCTTAAACGCTTCTGATTAAATAGAAAGAAACATTATGCAAAAGATTTTACCAGCTGATATTTTATCGCCGATTCTGGCTTATATGCGGATTCAGGGCGACCACAAGGTGATTTTGGAAAGTATTCCAAGAGATAGCGAGACAGCTCGCTTTTCTATCCTAGCCTATAATCCAGTCTTTGAAGTTCGCTATGAAAATGGCCGTTTAACAAAGAATGGGCAAGTCATTGAGGCAGATCCATTGGACTTTCTGCATGAGTTAGCCGTAAAAAAAGGCCATCATTCAGACCTGCCTTTTGGTGGTGGAGCCATCGGTTTTGTTGGCTATGATATGATTTCCCTCTATGAGGAGATTGGCCAGATTCCAGCTGATGTGATTGGAACGCCGGATATGCACTTTTTCGTCTATGAGAGTTACATGGTTTTTGACCATAAAAAAGACAAGGTCTATATCCTTGAGGAGGCCCTCTACAGTGATAGAAGCGAAGCTGATTTGGCTGCTAGTCTGGAGCGTATCATGGCTGAGCTGGCGCAGCCTGCGGTAGATGAATTTTCACCGCTGGAACTGTCCAGTTTGAACTTCCAGAGTCATATCGAGCAGACAGCTTTTGAAAAAATGGTGGAAGAAGCACGGAGCTTGATTCGACAGGGCGACATGTTCCAATGTGTTCTCAGTCAGCGCTTTTCATCAGAGTATTCTGGTAGACCGCTGGATTACTATCGCAATCTGCGCGTGACCAATCCTTCCAACTATCTCTACTTTTATGATTTCGGAGATTATCAGATTATCGGAGCCAGCCCAGAAAGTCTGGTGTCTGTCAAGCAGGGGCAGGTTACGACCAATCCTATTGCTGGAACCAGACCGCGAGGGAAGGATGAAAGAGAAGATAAAGCCTTGGCAGAGGAGTTGCTGGCTGACGAGAAGGAAGTGGCTGAGCACCGTATGTTAGTTGATTTGGGACGTAATGATATCGGTAAAATTGCCCAGAATAACAGCGTGGAAGTCACTAAGTACATGGAAGTGGAGTATTTCCGCTATGTCATGCACCTGACTAGTGTAGTTCGTGGTCAGCTTCTGCCCCAACTGACAGCCATGGATGCCCTCAAGTCAACCTTGCCGGCCGGCACTGTCTCGGGTGCGCCTAAGATTCGGGCCATGAAGCGAATCTATGAGCTGGAACAGGAAAAACGTGGCGTTTATGCAGGGGCTATCGGCTATCTTTCTGCGACAGGGGATATGGATTTTGCCATTGCTATCCGGACCATGATTTTGAAAAATGGCAGAGCTTACGTTCAAGCTGGAGCGGGTATTGTTTATGACTCGATCCCTGCTAATGAATACCAAGAAACCATCAACAAGGCCAAATCAATGACCAAGATAGGAGAGATGCAATGATTTTATTGATTGATAATTATGATTCTTTTACTTACAATCTAGCCCAATATATTGGAAATTTTGCAGAAGTTAAGGTCTTGCGAAATGATGATGCAGGCCTTTATCAAGCGGCAGAAGAAGCTGATGCTTTGGTTCTTTCTCCGGGGCCAGGCTGGCCAGCAGATGCAGGACGGATGGAAGAACTTATCCGCGATTTTGCTGGTAAAAAGCCGATATTGGGGATTTGCTTGGGACACCAAGCCATTGCAGAAGTATTTGGCGGAAAGCTAGGTTTGGCTCCCAAGGTCATGCACGGCAAACAAAGTATTCTGCGCTTTGAGAGAAAATCTCCTATCTATAAAGGAATAGAGGATGGGCAGCCGGTCATGCGCTATCATTCGATTTTGATTGAAGAGATGCCGGAGGACTTTGAAGTGACAGCTCGAGCGGTTGATGATAACTCGATTATGGCTATCCAGCATAAGAGCCTGTCTATTTATGGTTTTCAGTATCATCCTGAAAGTATTGGCACGCCAGACGGCTTGTCGTCTATCAAGAATTTCATTGACTTAGTAAAATAGAGGAGACGATATGAAAGAGATTATTGCAAAACTAGCTGATTTTAAGGATTTAAGTGGCGCTGAGATGACAGATGTGATCGAGCGTATTGTCACTGGACAGGTGGAAGAGTCCCAAATTGCAGCCTTTTTACTGGGGCTCAAGATGAAGGGAGAGACAATCGAGGAACGAACCGCTTTGGCACAGGTCATGCGAGACCATGCTAAGCAGATTCCGACCACCATTCGCACTGCCATGGACAATTGCGGTACGGGTGGGGACAAGTCTTTCAGCTTCAATATTTCGACTACAGCAGCTTTTGTACTAGCGGGTGGCGGGATTAAGATGGCTAAGCATGGCAATCGATCTATTTCTTCTAAGTCAGGCTCAGCTGATGTCTTAGAAGCTCTTGGTATCAATCTAGACTTGGATGCTGCTAGCTTGGGCAAGGTTTTTGAACAGACAGGTATCGTCTTTCTCTTTGCAAAGAATATGCATCCAGCCATGAAATACATCATGCCAGCACGTCTTAGTCTTGGCATTCCCACTATCATGAATCTAACTGGTCCGCTCATCCATCCCATGAGTCTAGAAACTCAGCTTTTGGGGACCAGCCGACCAGATATGCTAGAGAGTACGGCAGAGGTCTTGAAAAATATGGGCCGTAAGCGTGCAGTAGTTGTGTCGGGTCCAGATGGTCTTGACGAGGCCGGTCTTCATGGCTGTACCCAGTATGCCCTGCTGGAAAATGGGCAAATCAGCCTGCACAGCTTTCTGCCGTCAGATATTGGCATGAAAGAGATACCTCTTGAAGCGATTCGTGGAGGCAATGCCAAGGAAAATGCGGAAATTCTGCTATCTGTCCTGCAAAATCAAGCCAGTCCTTATCTAGAAACGACAGTTCTGAATGCTGGATTGGGTTTCTACGCTAATGGAAAATCAGATAGCATAGAAGAAGGAATAGCTTTGGCCCGCCAAGTGATCGCTAGTGGCGCAGCCTATGAAAAACTCAAGCAACTACAGGAGTATCAGAAATGAGCAAAGAATTTCTTCCAACCATTCTAAAGCAAAAAGAGCAGGAAATGGCAGCCATGTCCTATGAAGAACTGCAACCCCTGCGCTCGACCTATTCCCTCTATGAGTATCTCAAAAGCCAGTCCCAAGAGCTGCAGCTGATTGCTGAGGTCAAAAAAGCCAGTCCAAGTTTGGGAGATATTAATCTTGCTGTGGATATTGTGGAGCAGGCTCGCACTTATGAACGATGCGGTGCAGCTATGATTTCGGTCCTGACAGATGAGATTTTCTTCAAAGGACATCTGGATTACCTGAGAGAGATTTCCAGCCGAGTGACCATTCCAACCCTCAATAAGGACTTTATTATTGATGAAAAACAGATTGTTCGCGCCCGCAATGCTGGAGCGACAGTCATTCTTCTGATTGTAGGTGCCTTGTCTGAAAAGCGGCTGCAAGAACTCTATGATTTTGCGACAGGTTTAGGTTTGGAAGTTCTGGTCGAAACCCATAATCTGGCGGAGCTGGAAATTGCTCATAGAATAGGAGCGCAGATTATCGGTGTCAATAACCGCAATCTAGTTACTTTTGAGACAGATATCAATACAAGTCTTCAGCTGTCTGCCCATTTCAAAGATGACAGGGTTTACGTATCTGAGTCCGCTATTTTCAGCAAGGAAGATGCTGAGCTAGTAGCTCCTTATTTCCATGCGATTTTAGTCGGAACAGCCCTGATGCAGGCAGAGGATGTGGCAGAAAAAATTAAGGAGCTGAAAATTGACAAAGGTTAAGATTTGCGGCTTATCAACGGCCAGCGCTGTGGAAACGGCATGCCAGAGTGGTGCGGATTACATTGGTTTTGTCTTTGCTGAGAGCCATCGGAGGGTCAGTTTGGAGCAAGCACAGAAGCTAGCTGCCTTGGTACCAGCTACTGTCCGAAAGGTAGGAGTTTTTGTTTCTCCAAGCTTGACAGAGCTGCAGGAAGCTATTTTGGTGGCAAATCTGGATTTGGTGCAGATTCATGGCAATTTTAATGAAGATCTTCTGACTGAGATCGGCCGGCCGGTTATTCGAGCTTATCAGGTCAAGGGAGCCTTAAAAGATGTCAGCCAACAAGCGGACTACCTGCTCTTTGATGCACCTCTTGCTGGTAGTGGTCAGACCTTTGATTGGCAATCTTTTGACAAGAATCAAATCCACCAGCCCTTCTTTATCGCCGGTGGTTTGAATGCAGGAAATGTCCGAGAAGCTATTCAGCACTTTGCCCCTTACGCAGTTGATGTCTCTAGCGGGGTCGAGACTGACGGCCAGAAGGACTTAGAAAAGATAAAAGAATTTATAGAAAGAGTGAAACATGGCATATAATCAACCCAATCAAGAAGGATTTTATGGTGAGTTTGGTGGACGTTTTGTTCCAGAAACGCTGATGACAGCAGTTTTAGAGCTAAACAAAGCCTACCGTGAGAGTAAAAAAGACCCAGCCTTTCAGGCTGAGCTGGACGAGTTGCTGAAGCAGTATGTAGGGCGAGAAAATCCTCTCTATTTTGCAAAAAATCTGACAGCCTATGCTGGTGGTGCTAAGATTTATCTGAAGCGGGAAGACCTCAACCATACCGGTGCCCATAAAATCAATAATGCCCTAGGGCAGGTTCTGCTAGCTAAGAGAATGGGCAAGAAGAAAATCATTGCAGAGACTGGTGCGGGTCAGCACGGAGTAGCCACCGCCACAGCTGCAGCCCTTTTCAATATGGACTGTACTATCTATATGGGCGAAGAAGATGTCAAGCGCCAAGCCCTCAATGTCTTTCGAATGGAACTTTTAGGAGCTAAGGTAGAGTCAGTGACCGATGGCTCTCGAGTCCTCAAGGATGCAGTTAATGCTGCCTTGAGAGCTTGGGTGGCTCAGGTTGATGATACTCACTATATTATGGGCTCAGCCTTAGGTCCCCATCCTTTCCCAGAGATTGTCCGCGACTATCAGAGTGTGATTGGGCGTGAGGCCAAGCGTCAGTTTGCTGAGCAAAATGCAGGTGCCTTGCCAGATGCTTTAGTGGCTTGCGTTGGCGGTGGTTCAAACGCTATTGGGCTCTTTTATCCCTTTGTTGACGATAGCACAGTTGCCATGTATGGAACAGAAGCCGCTGGGCGAGGCATTGATACAGATGAACATGCTGCGACCTTAACCAAGGGCCGGCCAGGTGTTTTACACGGTGCCTTGATGGATGTCCTACAGGATGAGCAAGGCCAGATTCTGGAAGCTTTCTCTATCTCTGCCGGGCTGGATTATCCAGGCATCGGTCCAGAACATTCTCATTTTAATGCTATCCAGCGCGCCACTTATGTCCCAGTCACGGACGAAGAAGCCTTGGAAGCCTTCCAGCTCCTGTCTCGTATTGAAGGGATTATTCCTGCTCTAGAGTCTAGCCACGCTATTGCTTACGCAGTTAAGCTGGCTAAGGAGTTGGGACCGGATAAATCAATGATTATCTGCCTATCCGGCCGTGGTGACAAGGATGTCGTTCAGGTAAAGGAACGCTTGGAAAATGAAGCGGCTCAAAAAGGAGGTGCCCATGACTAAAACACTCACTCAGCATTTAGAAGCCATCAAAAAAGCAGGCAAGGGAATTTTTCTTCCTTATATCATGGCTGGTGATCACGAGAAAGGTTTAGCAGGTTTGCCAGAAACTATCGCATTTTTGGAAAACTTGGGTGTGTCAGCCATTGAAATAGGCCTGCCATTTTCAGACCCTGTTGCAGATGGGCCGGTTATTGAAGAAGCCGGTCTGAGAAGTCTGGGTCACCATACTTCCGCCAAGTCTTTAGTCGCAAGCTTGCAGAAGTTGGACACTCAGCTGCCTCTCATCATCATGACCTACTTCAATCCTATTTTCCAGTACGGTCTCAAAGATTTCGTCAAGGACTTAGCTACAACACCGGTTAAAGGATTGATTATTCCGGATCTGCCCTACGAACATAGAAATTTCATCTTGCCTTTGCTGGAAGATTCAGATATCGCTCTAGTTCCTTTGGTGAGTCTGACGACTGGACTAGAACGTCAGCAGGAGCTGATCAAGGAAGCTGAAGGTTTTATCTACGCTGTAGCTATCAACGGTGTGACGGGTAAGAGCGGAAGCTACCGCGATGATTTGGACCAGCACTTGAGCAAGCTTCGTGATATTGCTGAGATTCCAGTACTGACGGGCTTTGGCGTTTCGACTTTAGAGGATGTTGACCGCTTCAATCAAGTCTCAGATGGAGTTATTGTTGGATCTAAGATTGTCAAAGCTCTTCATGAAAAGGATGACAGTATCGCAGACTTTATCGAAGAAGCAGCAGCTTATAAGAAATAAGAACCACAGCACCAAACAAAAGACAGGGTACAAATGCCAGCCTGTCTTTTTTCTTTTTAAAGCAGAAGCAGGCGAGGCCAGAGAAGCTAGCGATTTGGATAAGAATGAGAATTTCCGTCAAACTGAAAATAGCTGAGCAGGACGCCAGAAATAGAAAGTCACCAGCACCAATACGAAGATTGTAGAAGAAGGCTAGAAGTCCTAAGGCTAAAAAGAAAAGCATGAGAAGATTGATGCCTGCTGTCACCATCAGCAAGAGCTGAAAAATTAACCAGACCATCAAGGGATACTGTTGATCTCTTTGATCGTAGATAGCTAAGGTTAAGCCCATGGTGACTACCAATAATTGACTAATGGAAAGAATGCTCAGAGAAGTTGCCAGAAAAAGACCGCCCAAGAGACATTCAAAAAATAAATAGCGTAAGGGAATCTTATCTCCGCAGAAGCGGCAACGAAGCCGGTTCATGACTTGGGAAAAAATAGGAATCAAATCACGCGGTGCCAATCTTTTCCCGCAGGCATTGCAATGGCTAGCTGGAGCGATGATAGACTGCTCTGGGAAGCGGTCGATGACCAAGCCTAGGAATGAGGCAAAGACGGTACCAACAAGAAAAAAGTATAGGTGAATCATACTTATTTATTCGTAATTTTAAACAGAAAAATTCTGAAATTTTGCAACTTTTCTAATAAAGTCTTTTTTTGAATCTTTTGTCTTGACTTTCTTATTTAGAAGCATTATAATTAAACCATAATCTAAAAAGATTAGAATGATTATAAATAAAATAAGCGAGGTAAGAATATGACTCAAGTAAAAAATGCCGCTGCAACAGATGTAGCAACTTTTGTAAATCAAAACTCTTTGCCAAAAACTAAGGCTGTATTGAACCAAGTAGTGGCAGATCTTTATACTGCTCATATTGCTCTTCACCAAGTTCACTGGTATATGCGTGGCGCTGGTTTCATGGTTTGGCATCCAAAAATGGATGAATACATGGAAACTTTGGATACAACTTTGGATGAAGTTAGTGAACGTTTGATTACTTTGGGTGGTAAACCATACTCTACTTTGACAGAATTTATCCAACATAGTAAGATCGAAGAAAAAGCTGGTGAATTTAGCAAAAATGTAGAAGAAAGTTTAGCGCGTGTAATTGAAATCTTCCGCTATTTGACAAATGTATACCAAGAAGCGCTGGATGTGACTGACGAAGAAGGTGACGATGTAACCAATGATATCTTTGTTGGAGCTAAAGCAGATTTAGAAAAGACAATCTGGATGTTGACAGCTGAAATTGGTCAAGCACCAGGATTGTAAAAAAAATTAAAGAAGAAGTTAAATTCTAAAATATGATTAGAGTTTCATATAGAGAAATTTAATTTTAGAATGATACGTATTTTTTATCACCCCTCTTTGAAAAAGTAGCTGACACAGCTGCTTTTTCTGTTTATTTTTCCATCTTGAAAATATGTGCAAATTCTGGTACAATAGGGCACATGAAAACACTTTATGATGTTCAGCAATTTCTTAAAAGTTTTGGCATCGTAATCTATATGGGCAAGCGATTGTATGATATAGAACTGATGAAGATTGAGTTAGAGCGAATTTACGATGCGGGCTTGATGGACAAACTAGAATATTTAGAGGCTGATGCAGTCTTGCGCCGTGAACATCAGTTAGAGTTGAAATATATTGAGAAGAATGGAGAATGGAAGAAATGACCTGGATTTTGATGGCGATTATGGCTGGTATACTGGCTTGGATGGGCTTTAACTATTTTAGATTGCGTAGAGCAGCAAAAGTAGTTGAAAATGCAGAGTTTGCGAGCCTAATCCGTCGAGGTCAGCTTGTGGATTTACGAGAACCTGTTGACTTTCATCGAAAACATATCTTGGGGGCTCGAAACATCCCATCAACGCAGTTAAAAGGAAATTTGGGAGCACTTCGTAAAGATAAGCCAGTCTTGCTCTATGAAAATGCTCGCGGTCAACGAGTAATGAATGCAGCCCTTCTTTTAAAGAAAAATGGTTTTTCTGACATCTATATCCTGTCTTATGGTCTGGATAGCTGGAAGGGAAAAGTTAAAACAAGTTAATTTAGCTTTAAACATATTATGTATAAAAGGCACAGATTTTATCTGTGCCTTTTATTATGTGATTTTTGTCCATCTTGCTCCGTAAGGTACATAGACGGGTGGTTATGATTTGATCGTTTAGTCAAGAAGAATGGCCAAGTATTAAAGATAGAAAAAATATATAATCTATCGACTTAGTTCTAGATAGTTCTTGATAAGCTTTAGCTCATCTTGATTTAAAGAACGATAGTCACCTTCAGCCAAACTGGGATCAAGTTGAAAGTCTCCAAAATGAGTTCTTTTGAGATAGATAACTTTCACACCTATTGCTAGGAACATTTTCTTCACTTGGTGAAATTTTCCCTCTGAGATAGTTACAGAAGCTGTGCTCAAAACAGGGGTAGCAGAATGGATTATGAGTTGAGCCGGCTTACAAACCTTGCCATCTAAGAAGCGAACGCCCTGTTGGAAGGTTTCAATAGCCTGATTATTTAGAAGTCCGTTGACTTGGACGTAATAAGTTTTATCTACATGATATTGAGGATGAAGTAGTTGAAAACCAAGGGGGCCATTATCAGTAATTAAGAGGAGGCCAGTCGTATCTCGGTCTAAGCGACCAATAGAGTATAGTTCTCCACTATAGTCTTCCTTTTTAATCAGATCAATTACTGTTTCTTTACTAGCATCGGAGTTGGCTGTTATATAGCCTCGCGGTTTATTCATCATAAAATAACGATGAGCAGGAGCAGAAATCTTTTGTTTATTGAGGAGGATTTCTTGTAGACCAGTATCTACATTTTGGCTAAGACTTCTAGCGGGGTTCTGATCTACCAGAATAGCCCCTCGGAGCAAGGCTCGTTTCATGGATTTTCGGCTAATTGATGCTTGAGCTAGCAAACGGTCTAATCGCATAGTTCTTCCTTTTAATAATCTTATGCTTAATTATAAGTTTTCAATGTAAGAAATGCAAATAATGCGAGAAGGGCTGATTTTTCAATGAAAACATTTACACTTAGCTAAACTGTGATTTTTGAATTAGACTGTGGTATAATTGTTCAGTTAGAAATAAAAATTTAAAGTAATAGAGGCAATCATGACAAAATTAAGAGAAGATATCCGTAACATTGCGATTATCGCCCACGTTGACCACGGGAAAACAACCCTCGTTGACGAATTATTGAAACAATCTGAAACTCTTGATGCACGTACAGAGTTGGCAGAGCGTGCGATGGACTCAAACGATATCGAAAAAGAGCGTGGAATTACAATTCTTGCTAAAAATACAGCCGTTGCCTACAACGGAACTCGTATCAATATCATGGACACACCTGGACACGCGGACTTCGGTGGAGAAGTTGAGCGTATCATGAAAATGGTTGACGGTGTTGTCTTGGTGGTAGATGCCTACGAAGGAACCATGCCACAAACTCGTTTCGTATTGAAAAAAGCCTTGGAACAAGACCTTGTTCCAATCGTGGTTGTAAATAAAATCGACAAACCATCAGCTCGTCCAGCAGAAGTAGTAGACGAAGTATTGGAACTCTTCATCGAGCTTGGTGCAGATGATGACCAGCTTGATTTCCCAGTTGTTTATGCATCAGCGATCAACGGAACCTCTTCATTGTCAGACGATCCAGCTGATCAAGAAAAAACAATGGCACCAATCTTTGATACCATCATCGACCATATCCCAGCTCCAGTGGACAATTCAGATGAGCCTTTGCAATTCCAAGTGTCTCTTTTGGACTACAATGACTTCGTAGGTCGTATCGGTATCGGGCGTGTCTTCCGTGGTAGTGTGAAAGTTGGGGACCAAGTTACCCTTTCTAAACTAGACGGCACAACCAAAAACTTCCGTGTTACAAAACTTTTCGGTTTCTTTGGTTTGGAACGTCGTGAAATCCAAGAAGCTAAAGCAGGTGACTTGATTGCTGTTTCAGGTATGGAAGATATCTTTGTTGGTGAAACCATTACACCGACAGATGCCATTGAACCTCTTCCAATCCTACACATCGATGAGCCAACGCTTCAAATGACCTTCTTGGTAAACAATTCACCATTTGCAGGTCGTGAAGGAAAATGGGTGACTTCTCGTAAGGTGGAAGAACGCTTGCAAGCAGAATTGCAAACAGACGTTTCGCTTCGTGTTGACCCAACAGACTCACCAGATAAATGGACTGTTTCAGGTCGTGGAGAGTTGCACTTGTCCATCCTGATCGAAACAATGCGCCGTGAGGGTTATGAGCTACAAGTATCTCGTCCAGAAGTTATCGTAAAAGAGATTGATGGCGTTAAGTGCGAACCATTTGAGCGCGTCCAAATCGACACACCAGAAGAATACCAAGGTTCTGTTATCCAAAGCCTTTCAGAACGCAAGGGTGAAATGCTAGATATGGTGGCTACTGGTAATGGACAGACTCGTTTGGTCTTCTTGGTTCCTGCGCGTGGTTTGATTGGCTACTCTACTGAGTTCTTATCTATGACTCGCGGTTATGGAATTATGAACCATACCTTTGATCAATACCTGCCAGTGATTCCTGGTGAAATCGGTGGTCGTCATCGTGGTGCCCTTGTTTCCATTGATGCTGGTAAGGCTACAACATACTCTATCATGTCTATTGAAGAACGTGGTACTATCTTTGTCAACCCAGGTACTGAGGTTTATGAAGGAATGATCATCGGTGAAAACTCTCGTGAAAACGACTTGACTGTGAATATCACCAAAGCTAAACAGATGACTAACGTTCGTTCAGCTACCAAGGACCAAACAGCTGTTATCAAGACACCTCGTATCTTGACCCTGGAAGAATCTTTGGAATTCTTGAATGATGATGAATACATGGAAGTAACACCAGAGTCTATCCGTTTGCGTAAGCAAATTCTAAACAAGGCAGAGCGCGAGAAAGCCAACAAAAAGAAAAAATCAGCTGCAGCTGAATAAGTAAAAGGGAAAGGAGTAGCAAGATGGTTTATTTAATAATTGGAATTTTGATACTCTTATATTACCTTTTTGCTGCTCCTCAGAGCATTAAAGGCACCTTTAATGTCTTATCAGTTGTATTAGTCTTGGTTTTGTTTATCATTCTCTTGGTATTAGCAGCGTTTAGGATTTTTCAAATGCCAGGAGAGTTATTTGTCGGGGCTGCTATGCTTATTTTGGCTTATTTTGCCTTACGCGACATTGCTCGATTAGATAAGAAACCTGGTTTGTTTGATTTTTTAGACGATAAAAGCAAAGATTAAAAATTGGCTTAAGAACTAAAATTTGATTTAGTTCTGGGCCTTTTTTTATAGATTGTGAAATGAAAGGAGGATAAGAGTTAAACTCTGATAACTTTTAGAATTCTATTACAAATCATTGCAAATCAGAAAAAATATCACATTTTTTTCACAAGTTAACAACAGACGTAAATAAAGCGCATCTATGACTTTTTTATTTCTTTAAAAAAGGGTAAAATAGAATGAAGTACAATTAAAGAGGTTTTTTATGAAGAATATAGCAAGTTTTGCTAACAAGAAAGTCTTGGTTTTAGGTTTGGCTAAGTCAGGTGAATCTGCTGCTCGCCTTTTAGATAAATTAGGAGCCATCGTGACAGTTAACGACGGTAAACCTTTCGAGGAAAATCCTGCTGCTCAATCCTTGCTAGAAGAAGGCATTAAAGTGGTGACAGGAGGCCATCCTCTGGAGTTGCTGGATGAAAACTTTGAATTGATGGTTAAAAATCCAGGTATTCCTTATAATAATGCTATGGTTATTCGGGCTCTGGAGAAGGAGATTCCTGTTATCACTGAAGTTGAGTTGGCTTATCTGATTTCTGAAGCTCCAATTATTGGTATTACGGGATCAAATGGCAAAACGACGACCACAACCATGATTGCGCAAGTCTTGACGGCTGGTGGTCAAAATGGTCTTTTGTCTGGTAATATCGGTTTTCCTGCCAGTCAAGTAGCCCAATCAGCTAGTGGCAAAGATACACTGGTCATGGAACTGTCTTCCTTCCAGTTGATGGGGATTGAGGCTTTTCATCCACAGATAGCTGTGATCACCAATCTCATGCCGACTCATCTGGACTACCATGGCTCTTTTGAGGAATATGCAGCTGCCAAGTGGAATATCCAGAAAAACATGACAGCTGATGATTATCTTGTTTTGAATTTCAATCAAGATTGGGCCAAGGGAATGGCTAGCCAAACTCAGGCTACTGTTGTTCCTTTTTCAACAACTGAAAAGGTGGATGGTGCCTATCTTGATGGTGATGTCTTGACCTTCCGTGGAGAAGCGATTATAAAGGTGGCTGAAATCGGTGTTCCTGGCAGTCACAATGTCGAAAATGCTCTGGCTACTATTGCAGTAGCTAAACTTCGTGGTATTGATAATCAGACGATCAAAGAAGTCTTGTCAGCTTTTGGAGGCGTTAAGCATCGTCTCCAGTATGTGGGCCAGGTAAATGAGGTTGCCTTTTACAACGACAGTAAGTCTACCAATATCTTGGCAACCCAGAAAGCCTTGTCCGGTTTTGACAATAGCAAGGTGATTCTGATTGCAGGTGGCTTGGACCGAGGCAATGAATTTGACGAGTTGGTGCCTGACCTCAAAGGGCTCAAGAAGATGGTAATCTTAGGGCAATCAGCTCCGCGTGTAAAGAGAGCCGCTGATCAGGCTGGTGTTTCTTATCTGGATGCGACTAATGTCCGGGATGCAGCTCATAAGGCTTTTGCTCAAGCAGAGCCAGGAGATATTGTTTTGCTCAGTCCTGCCAATGCTAGCTGGGATATGTATAGTAATTTTGAAGTCCGTGGCGATGAATTCCTCGCTGCATTTGAAGAATTAAAAGGTTAAGATGAAAAAGATTGTATTTACAGGCGGAGGAACGGTCGGGCATGTAACCCTCAACCTTCTCCTGATTCCGAAATTTATCAAAGAAGGCTGGCAGGTCCATTATATTGGCGATAAGCATGGTATTGAGTATCAAGAAATCCAAAAGTCGGGACTGGACGTGACCTTCCATTCGGTAGCTACCGGTAAACTTCGTCGCTACTTTTCGTGGCAGAATCTGCTGGATGGCTTTAAGGTCGTCTGGGGCATTTTTCAGTCTTTGGGCATCATGCTCAAGGTACGGCCGCAGGCCCTCTTTTCTAAGGGAGGCTTTGTATCTGTTCCGCCCGTGATTGCAGCTCGGCTGTCAGGAGTGCCCGTCTATGTTCATGAATCGGATCTATCCATTGGCTTGGCCAATAAAATCGCCTATAAGTGTGCGACCAAGATGTATTCAACCTTTGAGCAAAGCTCTAGTCTGACCAAGATTGAGC
Organism: Streptococcus sp. HMSC062B01; assembly: GCF_001811085.1. Lineage (NCBI taxonomy): Bacteria > Bacillati > Bacillota > Bacilli > Lactobacillales > Streptococcaceae > Streptococcus > Streptococcus sp. HMSC062B01. The sequence continues at coordinate 33,027 of NZ_KZ672795.1, read as the reverse complement.
ATGTCGGAGCTGTGACCAAGGTCGGTAGTCAAGAGCCAGTCCTACCGCAGGAACTAGAAGAAATCCGTCAGTATTTTGATAAAGAGTTGCCAACTCTTCTTTTTGTGGGTGGTTCTGCTGGTGCCAAGGTTTTTAATGATTTTGTCAGTCAGAATCAAGCTACATTGACCGAGCGTTATAATATCATCAATCTGACAGGCGATGAGAGTTTGGATACTTTGTCTGACCGACTCTTTCGCAGAGCCTATGTGACGGACCTCTATCAGCCTTTGATGGACCTGGCAGATGTAGTTGTGACCCGTGGTGGTTCTAATACAATCTTTGAGCTCCTTGCTATGGCTAAGTTGCACATTATCGTTCCTTTAGGACGCGAAGCCAGCCGTGGTGATCAGATTGAAAATGCGGATTATTTTGTGAAAAAGGGATATGCTGTGAAGCTGGAAGAAGAGCAGCTAACTTTAGAAGGGCTTGAAGCTTCTGTGGAACAGGTTCTAAGGGATAAAGATACATATTATCAAGCCATGAAAAATTCTCATGAAATCAAGTCAGTAGAAGATTTTTATGCTGTATTGAAAAATGATATAAACAAAGGGAAAAAATGACGACAAAAGATAAAGGTGACCAAAAAGAACTCCAAAAATATTTATCTGAGTGGCAAAAACGTCATCAGGAGTACTTAGAAAAAAAATCTCAAGAAAAAGCCTCTGAAACTGATGAAGAAGAGCGTAACGATGAGACTTTGGAAACTTCAGAATCTGCTGGGACAAACGAAACAGATAATAGCGAAGATGAAAAAGAAGACCAAGCTCAAGATCAAGCTTCAGATGACGATGAGACAAATGAGTCTGAAGAGAC
>NZ_KZ672795.1:0-32072 GCF_001811085.1 Streptococcus sp. HMSC062B01 | reverse complement strand
TGAGTCTGAAGAGACAGAAGATGTTGAAGAGCCCGAAGAAGAAAATATCGAAGAGTTAAGTGATGTTTCAGAAGATCGAACTGAAAATTTTGTAGATCAAGCTGATATAGAAATTGAAAAAGAAGCTAAGTCAGACAAACCTAGAATCGAGAAAATTCATCTATACAGGGCTATACCAGTTCTGGTTATCAGCTCTCTCTTGATTCTTCTGTCACTCTACTTTATTACTCCTTTAGGTAGCCTTAAAAATATAGTAGTTACAGGAAATGAGCGTGTAACTCAAGATGAAATTATCAAAGCTACCCAAATTGATAGCCGAGATTACACTTTAACAACGTTTTTGAATCGTAATCAGTATGCTAACAACTTGAAAAAAGCGAATGCTTGGATCGAAAAGGCTGAAATTTCATATCAGTTCCCGATTACATTCAAGATTCAAGTCACAGAATTTAAGATTCTAGCCTATGAAGCTTCTACTGGAAATATCTATCCAGTCATCAGCAATGGAACTGTGATTAATCAACCAGTAAAGAAAGAAGCTTTGCCTGAAAATTACATGCGTCTTAATCTATCTGATAAAGCTAAGGTTAAGAAACTTATGCAAGAATTATCAGATGTACCGGATAGTATCAAAAATGAAATTCAAACTGTAGATTTGACTCCAAGTAAGGCTACAAAAGATTTATTAACTTTGACAATGAGAGATGAGCATAAGATTATTGTTCCTCTTTCAGATATTCATAAGAAATTACCATACTACAGTCGTGTACATCCATTGTTGACGGAACCTAGTATTGTGGATATGGAAGCGGGAATCTTTAGCTATTCTGCTAGTCTTGCGCAAAAAGAAGAACAAGAGAAAAACGAAAGTTCAGAAGAAACTGAGCAAAGTGAAACAGAGGCAGCACCGTCAGATGTTACTGATGAAACAAATAACTAAAGAAAACGAAGAAAAACTCTCCACTTTTGCTAATTTTGTGTTATAATAGGCAATGGATAACTGTATTTTTTAGAGTTGTCGATAAAGTAGGAAACTCGGATGATAGAGAGGAATGATGTAATGGCTAGAGACGGCTTCTTTACAGGATTAGATATAGGAACTAGCTCCATTAAAGTATTAGTGGCTGAGCACATCAATGATGAAATTAATGTAATTGGTGTTAGTAATGCCAAAAGTGCTGGTGTAAAAGACGGAATTATTGTAGATATAGAGGCAGCAGCTGCTGCTATTAAAACAGCAATTGCTCAAGCAGAAGAAAAAGCGGGGATTTCAATCAAAGTAGTTAATGTAGGCTTGCCTGCGAACTTACTACAAATTGAGCCTTCACAAGGAATGATTCCTGTTACAAATGATGCCAAAGAAATCACAGATATTGATGTAGAAAATGTTGTTCGGTCAGCTTTGACGAAGAGTATGACCCCTGATCGGGAAGTAATCACATTTATTCCAGAGGAATTCATCGTTGATGGTTTCCAAGGAATTCGCGATCCTCGCGGTATGATGGGGATTCGTTTAGAAATGCGTGGTTTGCTCTATACTGGTCCGCGTACTATTCTTCATAACTTACGTAAAACTGTGGAACGTGCAGGGGTTCAAATTGAAAACATTATTATTTCACCACTTGCAATGACAAAATCAGTTTTAAACGAAGGTGAACGTGAATTTGGCGCTACAGTCATCGATATGGGTGGAGGCCAAACAACAGTAGCTTCTGTTAGAAATCAAGAACTTCAATACACCAATATCTACCAAGAAGGTGGCGATTATGTCACAAAAGATATTTCTAAAGTTCTTAAGACTTCTCAAAAACTAGCTGAAAGTTTGAAGTTCAACTATGGTGAAGCTTATGTGCCAGCAGCTAGTCAAGAAACATTCCAAGTTGAAGTTATTGGTGAAGTTAATCCAGTTGAAGTAACAGAAAGTTACTTAGCTGAGATTATTTCAGCACGTTTGAAACATGTCTTTGAGCAAATTAAGCAGGATCTAGAAAGAAGACACTTGTTAGATTTGCCAGGTGGGATCGTGATCATCGGTGGTGGCGCTATCTTACCAGGTGTTGTGGAATTGGCTCAAGAAATTTTTGGAGTTCCAGTTAAACTTTATGTTCCAAATCAAATTGGAATTCGAAATCCAGCCTTTGCTCATGTGATTAGCTTGTCTGAATATGCTGGAAACTTGACGGATGTTGATGCTTTGGCTCAGGCAGCCGTTCAAGGTAATGAGATGTTGCGTCAGCAACCAAGCAATTTTGTACGTCCGCTCCAAACGCAGTCTATCAATCCTTCTCGAATTACTACAAATAGAGATCCACTACCTCAGGTAGAAGCTGAAACTAGAGTTGAACCTGCGATTGAAGTGGCGCAAAGCCAAGAACAAGAAACAAAGACAGAAAAATTAACAGATCGTGCCCGTAACTGGTTAGGCAATCTGTTTGATTAAAGGAAAGGGTTTAAATATGACATTTTCATTTGACACAGCTGCGGCTCAAGGCGCAATCATTAAAGTAATTGGTGTCGGCGGTGGCGGTGGTAACGCTATTAACCGTATGATTGACGAAGGTGTTGCTGGCGTTGAGTTTATCGCTGCCAATACGGATGTTCAAGCGCTGAGTAGTACAAAAGCAGAAACAGTTATCCAGCTTGGTCCAAAATTAACACGTGGACTTGGTGCTGGAGGACAGCCTGAAGTAGGTCGTAAAGCTGCTGAAGAGAGTGAAGAAGTATTGACAGAAGCTCTTTCAGGAGCAGATATGGTCTTCATTACGGCTGGTATGGGTGGGGGTTCCGGTACTGGAGCCGCTCCGGTTATTGCTCGTATTGCGAAAGGTTTGGGAGCTTTGACTGTTGCAGTTGTAACTCGCCCATTTGGTTTTGAAGGAAGCAAACGCGGTAATTTTGCAATTGAAGGAATCAATGAGCTTCGAGAGCATGTTGATACTTTGTTGATTATTTCAAATAATAACTTACTTGAGATTGTTGATAAGAAAACACCTCTTCTTGAGGCTTTGAGTGAAGCTGACAATGTTCTTCGCCAAGGTGTCCAAGGTATCACTGATTTGATTACTAGTCCTGGTCTGATTAATCTTGACTTCGCAGATGTTAAGACTGTTATGGCTGATAAGGGTAATGCCTTGATGGGTATCGGTATTGGTAGTGGCGAGGAGCGTGTGATTGAAGCTGCTCGTAAAGCAATTTACTCACCACTTCTTGAAACAACTATTGATGGTGCTGAAGACGTGATTGTCAACGTTACTGGTGGTCTGGATATGACATTGATTGAGGCTGAAGAGGCTTCTGAAATTGTAAATCAAGCTGCTGGACACGGAGTAAACATCTGGTTGGGTACTTCAATTGATGAAAGTATGCGTGATGAAATTCGCGTGACTGTGGTTGCCACAGGTGTTCGTCAGGATCGTGTTGAAAAAGTTAGCGGTATTCGTTCGCCAAAACGTTCACATAACGAGCCTGTTCGCGAAACTCGTAGTCATCATTCTTATGATAGAAATTTCGATTTGACTGAAACAGTTGAAATTCCAAAAACTACTCGTCAACAGCCAGAGAAAAAACAAACTTCAGCTTTCGGTGAGTGGGATTTGCGCCGTGACAATATTGTCCGTGAAACACAAGGTGGTTCTAAGCCAACTGTAGAAAGATATACAGATAGTTCATCTGATGACGATGAATTAGAAACACCTCCGTTTTTTAGAAATCGCTAAAAATGGATTTACAAAAAAATAAGGATCAAGTTTTTGCAGCAGTAGCGGAAGCTACCCGAAAGGCAAATCGTCCTGAAAATTCAGTAAGTATTGTAGCTGTCACCAAGTATGTTGACAGCTCTACTGCTAAAGAGCTGGTAAAAACAGGAGTAAAACATATTGGTGAAAACCGAGTAGATAAATTCCTAGAAAAATACCAGTATTTAAGGGACGAAGAGTTGACTTGGCATTTAATAGGGACGCTTCAGCGTAGAAAAGTTAAGGAAGTTATTAATTATGTTGATTATTTCCATGCTTTGGATTCCCTAAAACTAGCCGAGGAAATTGAAAAGCGAGCAGAACATACTATCAAATGCTTTTTGCAAGTCAATGTGTCTGGTGAAGAAAGCAAGCATGGTTTTGCGGTGAATGAGATAGAAGCTGTTTTACCTGCTTTAGAAAAACTTGAACATATCGAAATAGTGGGGATTATGACTATGGCTCCCATAGACGCTGGAGAAGAAGACTTAGAAAAAATATTCCAAGCGACCCACGAACTTCAGAAAAAATTTCAAAATAAACAAATAACTAATATGCCCTTTTCTGAGATCAGTATGGGAATGAGTCGAGATTTTGCAACTGCAATTGCTAACGGGTCAACATTTGTGAGAATAGGGACATCATTTTTTAAATAGGGAAGAACCATGTCATTAAAAGATAGATTCGATAAATTTATAGAATATTTTACAGAAGACGGAGATGACGTACAGGTTGCAGAATCTAGAGTCCAGCAACAAGCAGTAAAGCCATCTAATTCACGTCCTGCTCAGCAGGAACCGGTTAGAGATATTAAACAGCCTCGTTTAGTGTCTAGCTCGTCTCAACATGTGACTAATACACCGTCATCTAATGAGAATATTACACGTTTGCATGCTCGTCAACAAGAGTTGGCTCAAAACCATTCAGTTGCGACTTCAGAAAAAGTAACGATTGATGTTCGTTATCCTAAAAAATATGAAGATGCACCTGCAATTGTAGATTTGCTTCTCGCAAATGAAAGTGTTTTGATTGATTTCCAATATATGACAGAAGTGCAAGCGCGTCGCTGTATTGATTACTTGGATGGCGCTAAGCAAGTCCTGATGGGGAATCTCAGAAGAGTTTCTGGCACTATGTACCTCTTGACTCCAGTAAATGTCGTCGTGAATATCGAGGATATTAAATTGCCTGATGGCGTGCATAGTGAATTTGATTTTGACATGAAGCGCAGATAAGATGTTATTTATTATAAACTTTATCTTATTATCAGCGAGAATTCTTTCGCTGATTCTTGTTGCATATGCTCTTATGTCATGGTTTCCTGGTGCTTATCAGACGTCTCTAGGACAACTCGTTCTAAGAATTTCAGAATCTATCTTGAAACCTTTCCGTCGTCTACCACTTCAGTTTGCTGGTTTGGATTTGACAGTTTATGTTGCTGTACTTTGTATCCATTTCGGTAGCCAATGGCTTGTTCAGATTTTGCTCTCGGTACTTGCATGACAAGGGAACATAAAGAAATCTTTCAACACTATTCTGCGGAAGATCATGCTTTCCTAGATAAAAGTTTGGAATTGATTCAGCGCGTTGAGGATACTTACAGCTTAGAGGTTACTTCTTTTATTAATCCTCATCAGGCTAAAATTCTTGAAAGTCTTGCGAACAAATATCAATTACAAACTTTTGTCAGTAGTGACTATTTTCCTAGTGAATGGGTCAGGGTAATAATTGCACCTTCCTATTACCAATTAGATAAAGAAGATTTTGATTTGACCTTGCTTGAAATTGTCTATCCTAGTAAATTTCAGCAACTAACTCATTCTCAAATCTTTGGGACTTTGATGAACCGATTAGGATTGGATCGTCGAACTTTTGGTGATATTCTGGTGGAAAAGGATAGGGCTCAGGTTCTAGTAGATAAAAGGTTTACTCAATTTTTTATAGATCATATCTCTAAAATTGCTAAAACTCCTGTTAAACTAAAAGAAGTTGGCTTTGAGAGGCTTTTACGAGTGCAAGAGGCTCAGGTTTCTAAAGAGATTCTTGCTTCGAGTATGAGATTGGATAAATTGATTGCTAGTAGCTTTAAACTATCTCGGAATGATGCCTCCCAGTTGATTTTTGGGAAACACGTGAAAGTAAACTATTCTATTATTGATAATCCCAGTTATTTAGTTGGATTAAATGATTTGATTAGTGTCCGTAGATTTGGAAGATTTAAAATAGTAAAAGAAAATGGCTTCTCTAAGAATGGGAAGCATAAATTAACGATTCAAATACAATCTAGTAAATGAGGAAAAAATATGGCTCTTACATCATTAGAAATTAAAGATAAATCCTTTAGTACGAAATTTAGAGGTTACAATGTTGAGGAAGTAGACGAATTTCTTGATATTGTAGTTCGCGATTACGAGGACTTGGTTCGTGAAAATCATAATAAAGATGCACGCATTAAGAACTTAGAAGAGCGTTTAACTTATTTTGATGAGATGAAAGATTCTCTTAGTCAGTCTGTTTTAATAGCACAAGACACTGCTGAAAAGCTTAAACAGGCTTCTCAAGAAAGATCTGATAACATCATGCGTCAGGCTGATCAAGAAGCGCAACATCTTTTAGACCATGCTAAGTTCAAGGCAAACGAAATTTTACGCCAAGCAACTGATAACGCTAAAAAAGTTGCGATAGAAACAGAAGAGCTGAAAAATAAGGCTCGTGTCTTCCATCAACGTCTTAAGTCAACAATTGAAAGTCAATTGAGCATTGTTGATTCATCTGAATGGGAAGAAATTCTTCGCCCGACAGCAACTTATCTCCAAACAAGTGATGATGCATTCAAAGAAGTTATTCAAGAGGCACTTGGTCAAACAATGACGCCTTATGTAGATGACGAATCTGAAGTAACTCGTCAATTTTCACCAGAAGAGATGGCTGATTTACAGCAACGAATTGCTGAGTCAGATGGTGACTTGTCTGAGACAAGAGTTATGGAGGCTGTTCCAGAATTGACAGAAGAAAAAACTTCTGAACCTGTTGATATCCTATAAGAAAGAACTGTAAAAACACAAATTAACTAATATATTCCTAGCGAGCAAGTGGTGGTGTAAGACTTGCAATCCCTATTAGTTGATTTATCATTTTACAATATCGTATTTGAAATTAGTAAAATGCGACGTTTCTTCCACGTTACGGAAAAAGAGGGATAGAGATAGTTAGTGGCTATTTTCTATCTAAACAAAGGTGGTACCACGATTTTCGTCCTTTTTGCGAGTCGTGGTTTTTATTTTGTCATTTTAAATTAAAGGAGTAACAATGAAACTTAAAGAAACCCTTAATCTTGGGAAAACAGACTTTCCAATGCGTGCTGGTCTTCCAACTAAAGAGCCAGTTTGGCAAAAAGAATGGGAAGAAGCAAAACTTTACCAACGTCGTCAAGAATTGAACCAAGGAAAACCGCATTTCACCTTGCATGATGGACCTCCGTATGCAAACGGAAATATCCACGTTGGGCACGCGATGAACAAGATTTCTAAAGATATTATTGTTCGTTCTAAGTCTATGTCTGGATTTTACGCTCCTTATATCCCCGGTTGGGATACACATGGTCTGCCAATCGAGCAGGTATTGGCAAAACAAGGTGTTAAACGCAAAGAAATGGACTTGGTTGAGTACTTGAAACTTTGCCGTGAGTACGCTCTTTCCCAAGTAGATAAACAACGCGAAGACTTTAAACGTTTGGGTGTTTCTGGTGACTGGGAAAATCCTTATGTGACCTTGACGCCAGACTATGAAGCGGCTCAAATCCGTGTCTTCGGTGAAATGGCTAAAAAAGGTTATATCTACCGCGGTGCCAAGCCAGTTTACTGGTCATGGTCATCTGAGTCTGCCCTTGCAGAAGCGGAAATTGAGTACCATGATTTGCTTTCAACTTCCCTTTACTATGCTAATCGCGTCAAAGACGGAAAAGGTGTGCTAGATACAGATACCTATATCGTTGTCTGGACAACAACTCCATTTACCATCACAGCTTCTCGCGGTTTGACAGTTGGAGCAGATATTGATTATGTATTGGTACAACCAGCTGGTGAATCTCGTAAGTTTGTAGTTGCTGCAGAATTGTTGAATAGTTTGTCTGAGAAATTTGGTTGGGCTGATGTGCAAGTCTTGGCGACCTATCGTGGTCAAGAATTGAACCACATTGTGACAGTCCACCCATGGGATACAGCTGTAGATGAGTTGGTGATCCTTGGTGACCACGTTACGACTGACTCTGGTACTGGTATTGTCCATACAGCCCCTGGTTTTGGTGAGGACGACTACAATGTCGGTGTTGCCAATGGTCTTGAAGTTGCTGTAACAGTTAACGAACGCGGTATTATGATGGAAAATGCTGGTTCTGACTTTGCAGGTCAGTTCTACGACAAGGTGGTACCAACTGTTATCGAAAAACTGGGCGACCTTCTCCTTGCTCAAGAAGAAATCTCCCACTCATACCCATTTGACTGGCGTACGAAAAAACCAATCATCTGGCGTGCAGTGCCACAATGGTTTGCCTCAGTTTCAAAATTCCGCCAAGAAATCTTGGACGAAATTGAAAAAGTGAAATTCCACTCAGAATGGGGTAAAGTGCGTCTTTACAACATGATTCGTGACCGTGGTGACTGGGTAATCTCTCGTCAACGTGCTTGGGGAGTTCCTCTTCCTATCTTCTATGCAGAAGACGGAACGCCAATTATGACAGCTGAAACTATTGAGCACGTGGCTCAACTCTTTGAGGAACACGGTTCTATCATCTGGTGGGAACGTGAGGCTAAAGACCTCTTGCCAGAAGGATTTACCCATCCAGGTTCACCAAATGGTGAGTTCAAGAAAGAAACAGACATCATGGACGTATGGTTTGACTCAGGTTCGTCATGGAATGGAGTAGTGGTCAACCGTCCAGAACTCAAATACCCAGCTGACCTCTACCTTGAAGGTTCTGACCAATACCGTGGTTGGTTTAATTCATCACTCATCACATCCGTTGCCAACCATGGCGTAGCACCATACAAACAAATCTTGTCACAAGGTTTTGCCCTTGACGGTAAAGGTGAGAAGATGTCTAAATCTCTTGGAAATACCATTGCTCCAAGTGATGTTGAAAAACAATTTGGTGCGGAAATCTTGCGTCTCTGGGTAACAAGTGTGGACTCAAGCAACGACGTATGTATCTCTATGGATATCTTGAGCCAAGTCTCTGAAACTTACCGTAAGATTCGTAACACTCTTCGTTTCTTGATTGCTAATACATCTGACTTTAACCCAGCTGAGGACGCAGTAGCTTACGATGAGCTCCGTTCAGTTGATAAGTACATGACTGTTCGCTTTAATCAGCTTGTTAAGACTATTCGTGATGCCTATGCAGACTTTGAATTCTTGACAATCTACAAGGCCTTGGTGAACTTTATCAACGTTGACTTGTCAGCCTTCTACCTTGACTTCGCTAAAGACGTTGTTTACATTGAAGGTGCCAAATCACTCGAACGCCGTCAAATGCAGACTGTTTTCTATGATATTCTTGTGAAAATCACCAAACTCTTGACACCAATCCTGCCTCACACAGCGGAAGAAATCTGGTCATATCTTGAGTTTGAAGCAGAAGACTTTGTTCAATTGTCAGAATTGCCAGAAGCGGAAACTTTTGCTAATCAAGAAGAAATCTTGGATACATGGGCAGCCTTCATGGACTTCCGTGGACAGGCTCAAAAAGCCTTGGAAGAGGCACGTAATGCCAAAGTAATCGGTAAATCACTCGAAGCACACTTGACAGTTTACCCAAATGAAGTGGTGAAAACTCTTCTTGGAGCAGTGGACAGCAATGTGGCTCAACTTTTGATCGTGTCTGAATTGACCATCGCAGAAGGACCAGCTCCAGAAGGCTCAGTTAGCTTCGAAGACGTAACCTTTACAGTTGAACGCGCTACAGGTGAAGTTTGTGAACGTTGTCGTCGTATTGATCCAACTACTGCTGAACGTAGCTACCATGCAGTTATCTGTGACCACTGTGCAAGCATTGTAGAAGAAAACTTTGCAGATGCGGTCGCAGAAGGATTTGAGACAAAATAATTAATTTCTTAAAACAATAAAAATGGCTTTGCCCTTAAATGGCAAGCCGTTTTTATATAAACTAATTCTATTTTATATTGTTGGATATTGGAATAAAATTTATAGTTGCGTTTGCAACTATAATGTGATATGCTAGTTATAATCTAGGAGTGCTTATTTTAGACAGAATGTTTTGGAGCTGAAAGAGCTCAGAAGAGGTCAGTTGTTGCAGAGCCTGGCTAGCATAAGTATTTTCAAATCCAATTAGCTGGTCATAGAGTTTGAGAGCCTGGCTACTAGGATAGAGTTCTTTAAACTTCTTATTTCCTAACTTGGTTTTTTTGATAATAAGCCCTCGATCTTCCAATTTTTGTAAAGATCTGCTAAGGGTTGTTTTATCAATCTGGACCATTTCTGCTAGTTGGGATTGTGTCATCCCTTCATTCTCGACGATGCGAATCAGAAGTAGAAACAGATTATTGTCAAGCCCGTAGTTACTAGCTTCCTGATTCATTTTCATCATGGCCTGTCTGGAAATGAAACCCATTTGTCTGAAAAGTTGACGGTAATCCATAGGAACTCCTTTGTAGTTGCATTTGCATTTATTATACATTAAAAAGATAGAGGAAACAAGTATGTGGTTTAGGAAAAAATTAACAGAGCTGAATCCGATAGAATTTTATCAAGTCTTAAAACTGCGCATCGATACCTTTGTGGTGGAGCAGGAGCGAATCTACCATGAATTAGATGCGAAGGATCTAGAAGCAGTACACGTTTTTCATACTAATGAAGGTGGAGAAATTGACGCTTATGCTCGTGTCTTTGTAGAGGGTGAACATCTAGTCTTTGGTCGAGTTGTTACAGCCAAATCTAGTCGAGGAAAAGGCTTAGGAGGACAGCTTATCAGAGAAATTCTGAGTTTCTGTGCCGAAAAATGGCCAGGAAAGGAAATTAAAATTGAGGCACAAGAACAAGTTGTTGAACTCTATGAGAAATACGGCTTTGAGGCAGTTGGTCAGCCCTTTCTATTTGAGTCAACACCTCACCTTACCATGGTTTATAAGGCAGATTAAGTTGTTATAAAAGAATAAAAAAATAAGCTTAAGAGCTTATTTTAATGGAATTGAAATTTCAATGAGTTTGTCAGCGTAGATTGTTTGAATACCGGCAGTATCAATCGCTTTTGTATCTATTTTTCTTTTGAGGAAGAAATCACGAATTTTTTCAATTTCTTGTTCACGCACTGCACGGTGTGTATTTGCAATCAGTATTTCATAATGCTTGGGTGCTTGGGTAAAGACAACATCGGTATTACCAGCTGAGTAAGTCTCAACTAAAGTGGCATCAGTACTTTCAAGCTGACTTTGAATGAGAACCGCATGGCTATTAGTTGTATTGATAAGCTTCATAAGATCTCCTCCTGTATGATAATCTACTATTAATTATAACACTTATGCGATGAATTGTGAAATATCCTACGAAGTTAGACATGAAAAAATTGGCAGAATTATTTTGCTTGATGCTCCATTTTCCACATCTCTACGCCCCATTTATGGCTGCCTCTTTTTAGTTTTTCAATTGCTTCATCGATTGGAAACCAAGCAAGTTGATTGAAGTCTTCTAGTGGTTTTTGAGACTGCTCAAATGAAGTGATTTCGTAAATGTAAGCTGGATTGTAGAAGTATCGGTCTCGATGTCTTGAGTAAAAATATTCATCCGCTTGACCATAATATTTTCCAACTTTAGCGGTAAATCCCAATTCTTCTATTAATTCCCGCTCTAAGGCAGATAGGTGATCTTCACCTGCTTCAATTTCTCCTCCTGGAAGAAACCAAGCCCCATTAGGAGCCTGAACAAGGATGATCTTATCATTTTCTTGGCTAGGAATGACTGCGTAAACACCATATCGATTACTGTATTCAACGCCTTCTTTTTTTTGTCCAAATGTCGCTATTGCCATATTGAATCCTTCCCTTCTTTTACTAATATCATAAAGCAGAAAGCGCTGTCTGTCAAGGTTTACTGTATAGGAAAGTTAAAAAGAAAGTAGCCGAAATATCTTATTTTAATCTCTTACTTGAGATGTGTTACAATAGGTTTAAGGTAAGGAAGTGAAATTATGACAACTCATCGTTTATTTAGAATTTTATATTGTTTATTAGAAAAAGAGAGAGTCACTGCCCCAGAACTTGCTCAGAAAATGGAAGTATCAGTACGTACAATTTATCGAGATATAGACCGTCTAAGTGGAGCAGGTGTCCCAATATATTGCAACCCGGGAAAAGGTGGAGGAATTTTTCTAATGAACTCTTTCGTTTTAGATAAAAGCCTGTTATCAGAAGCAGAAAGAGAAGATGTACTCTTATCACTTCAGGGATTGGAGGCTTTAAAAGGTGAAAGCCAAGCTCTAGAGAAGTTAAAAAGTCTTTTTCAAGCGAGCACAGAAAATTGGATTCGTGTTGATTTTACAGATTGGCGAAATCAGAAATATCAAGCAGATCTTTTTGACATAATTAAACAAGCGATTTTCCAAAAATGCTTGATCAGTTTCCTCTATAGGGGTCAGGAGAAAGAAGAAACTCGAATGGTTGAGCCTCTGCAATTGCTCTTTAAAAGTCAGGCTTGGTATCTATATGGTTTTTGTAGGAAGAAGCAAGATTTTCGCCTTTTTAAACTAAGCAGAGTCAGTCAATGTCAGATATTGCCGGAAACATTTGAAAGAAAAACAGTCCAACTGGCCATCAATAAAGAGAAGGTGAAGGAAGAACTTGTTAGCCTTACATTAAAATTCGACAAAAGTCAGGCTTTTCGTGTCTATGAAGAATTTTCTGGTCAAATTAGACAGGACCCCGATGGCAATTTACTAGTAGAAACGGAATTTCCAAAACACAGTAGTTTGTATTCTTATCTTTTATCTTTTTTGGATAGTGTTGAGGTGTTAGAGCCACTTGAAGTTCGGCAAGAGCTTGCCCAAATTGTTAAAACTATTTCACAAAAATACAAAACCTGACAGATCCTGTCAGGTTTTTCTTGCTATACTATAGATAGAAAGAAGAAAGGAGTAAACATATGAAATACGAATGGAGAAAAGCAGAGAAAAGCTTATACGGTGTGAAGGCGAGTCCGAAAGTAGTTGATGTTCCTCAACAGTCCTTTATCATGCTTGATGGGACAGGGAATCCCAATCTTCCTGGTTTTGCAGAAGAAGTTTCAGCTCTCTATGCTTTGGCTTATGCCATAAAAATGGATTATAAAAAATCTCATGCCAATCAAGAAATTCAAGACTTTACGGTTTACCCTCTTGAGGGGATTTGGCTGCAAAAAGAGCAAGGAGAACTGGTCAAAGAAGAGTTGATTTATACCATTATGATTGCCCAGCCAAGTTTTATCAGTAAAGAAATGGTAGAAGAGGCGCTTGAGAAAGTTAAGGTAAAAAAACCAAATGCTCATTATGAAAAGATTCGTTTTGAGACTATCAAAGAAGGAAAATGTTTGACCATGCTTCACCTTGGTTCTTTTGATAGTGAACCCCTTTCTTTTGCAAAAATGGATGAATTTTGTAAAGAAAATTTCTTGAATAGAAGATCTCTTTTTCATAGAGAAATATACTTAAATAATCTTAACAGAACTTCTCCAGATAAGTTGAAAACGATCCTTCGCTACCAGGTAGAATAAAAGAAAACTCCAGCCTAAAATATTAGACTGGAGTTTTTTAATTCTCTATCATCAATCCGAGCTAGTGCTGATGTCACTTGTTTGATCAAGCTCAGCTTTCTGTTTGCCCTTGATTATAATCTTGCCATTGCTAGTCATGATTGCTTTTAAATCCTTATCTGTCGGATGTTCTAGGTAATAGTCCGTAATAGCATCTTCAATATGATCTTGAATAGTTCTACGGAGTGGTCGTGCCCCCATCTTAGGATCGTAGCCCAGATCAACCAATTTTTCTTTGACTTTAGTTGTAACATCTAGATGAATTTCGTTGCTAGCGAGTCGATTATTAACATCTTCCAGCATTAGATCCACAATCTGTAAGAGATTATCCTTGCTTAATGCCTTGAATTCAATGATACCATCAAATCGATTCATGAATTCTGGACTAAAGAAGTTACCTAACTCACCTAAGACAGAATTTGTCCGACCTTCTCGAGCAGCACCAAAGCCAACGCTAGCTTCCACTTTGCCAGTTCCTGCATTGGAAGTCATGATAATAATGGTATCTTTGAAGCTGACTGTCCTACCTTGACCATCAGTCAAACGTCCATCATCTAGGACTTGTAAGAACATATGCATGACATCTGGATGAGCTTTTTCCACCTCATCTAGGAGAATGAGTGAGTATGGATTACGACGAACACGTTCAGTCAACTGGCCTGCTTCTTCATAGCCAACGTAGCCTGGAGGTGCTCCCACAAGTTTGGCAACACTATGTTTTTCCATGTATTCACTCATATCAAAACGAATCATGCTATCGGCCGAGCCAAAAAGTTCGATGGCCAATTGTTTGGAAAGTTCAGTTTTTCCAACGCCTGTCGGTCCAACAAAAAGGAAACTTCCGATTGGCCGGTTTGGACTGCCTAATCCCACACGATTACGACGGATGGCTTTTGCAATCTTATCAACAGCATCATCCTGCCCAATGACATGAGACTTCAAATCACTGGCTAAATGAATAAGTTGAGACTGTTCTTTTTCCTTCAAGTCGCCAACTGGAATATTTGTTTTTTGCTCTACAATAGCCTCGATCTCCTTCTCACTGATGATAGGAGTATCTTGTTCATCTATTTTAGCAGTTTGCATTTCCTTATATTTGGCAATTTGGTCGCGGAAGTAGGCTGCTTTTTCGTAATCTTCATCGCGAGTGGCCTGTGTTTTCAGATTTTCAGCCTCTATCAAGCGTCTGTCAATTTCTTTTGGATCAACAAAATTGAGGGTTAGGTTCATCTTAGATCCTGATTCATCCAAAAGATCAATAGCTTTATCGGGAAGGAAACGGTCCTGAATATAACGATTGGATAGGATGGCAGCAGCTTCAATAGCTTCATCTGTGTAGCGAACATGGTGGTAATCTTCGTATTTCTTTTGAATTCCCTTTAGAATTGTGATCGTTTCTTCTACGGTTGGTTCATCTACCTTGACTGGTTGCATCCGTCTTTCTAAAGCTGCATCTTTTTCAATGATACGATATTCATTGAGAGTAGTAGCTCCGACCAGTTGAAGTTCACCTCGAGCAAGAGCAGGTTTGAGAATATTTCCGGCATCCATATTACCGTCGCCCGCAGAGCCAGCTCCAACAATTTCATGGATTTCATCAATAAAGAGAATGATATCATTGCGATTGCGAATCTCATCCATGAGTTTTTGCATTCGTTCTTCAAACTGTCCACGAATACCAGTTCCTTGAACAAGGCTCACAACATCAAGTCGAATGACCTCTTTTCCTTGCAGTTTTTGAGGAACGTCACTATCGACTATTTTCTGTGCCAAGCCCTCTACAACAGCAGTCTTGCCGACACCAGGTTCGCCAATAAGGACTGGATTATTCTTAGTTCGGCGATTGAGAATTTCTATAACACGACGAATTTCATCATCTCGTCCAATCACTGGATCAATATCACCACGTCGAGCAATTTCTGTAACGTTAATACCAAACTCTTCCAAAAGACCTTTTGGTTTATTGGAGGATGACTGAGGACGTTGGTTGTTAGAACCAGGACCATAGTTGCCCCCTCCGTAACTACCACCTGACTGAGTTGGAGGTGTAGAATCCTTTGGTCCTTGGAAATTCCCCAGATGATTAAAGAAATCATCAAAAGGATCCATATTATGATTATTCATGTTCGTCAGTCCACTCAAAAGAGAGTTATTTGGATCAGTTTTCATAATCTGATAGCAATTTTGGCAGAGGTCGACTTGTTGTTTTTTACCATTTACATTAGTGTATAAATGAATGGTAGATTCATTGATTTTACAGTTTTGACAAAGCATATTTTTACCTCTTTCTTGGTAAATTATAAAGAAAAATTATTTGGTCAAAAATAGTCAAACTTTATAATCTCATTATATCAGTATTCTCTATCTTTGCAAGAATAAAGAGTCAAAATCAGTATCTATTTTTCAAATTATTTGGTTTTGTCAAACAAATTTCGTTAAAAAATCACAAAATTTTAAACTTTTATTAGGTGTTCACTTTCTATTTATGGTAAAATAGAAACGATAAAGCAAATAGGAGTACTAAAAATGGAATCACATTTAGTTAGAATTATTAATCGATTAGAAAGTATGGCAAGCGATGGTGGTAGTCTAAAGCGCAACTTCGAACGTGATGGCGTTGTTGTTGCTGAAGTCGCTTACAGTTATGATGAGGAAAATGGATCTGTCTTCACACTCCGTGATGTTGCAGCTCGTGAAACCTTTACTTTTGATAGCATTGACTTGATTGCGATGGAAATCTATGAATTGTTATACTAAGAAGCACACACTGAGGTGCTTTTTCTTTTAGTCAAAAGATTAGACTATAATCTGGTATAAGGAAAATGTATAGGGGAATCAAGGCGTTTTTTGATATAATAGAAGGCACAGTTATATGAAGAGGGGGAGAGAAATGGCTGAGTTAATTGATGGGAAGGCATTGGCCGAAAAGTTACAAGGAAAGTTGGCTCAAAAGACTGCTAAGTTGAAAGAGAAAACGGGACAGACTCCTGGTTTGGTAGTGGTTCTAGTGGGGAATAATCCTGCGAGTCAAATTTATGTACGTAATAAAGAACGCTCAGCCTTGGCTGCTGGCTTTCGGAGTAAGGTAGAACGTCTGCCGGAAGAGACCAGCCAGGAAGAGTTGTTGAGTTTAATTGAAACTTATAATCAAAATCCTGATTGGCATGGAATTTTAGTTCAGTTGCCCTTGCCAGATCATATTGATGATGAAGCGGTACTGCTGGCCATTGATCCAGATAAGGACGTAGATGGCTTCCATCCGCTTAATATGGGCAAGCTATGGAGTGGCCATCCGGTTATGATTCCGGCTACTCCAGCAGGCATTATGGAAATGTTCCATGAATACGGTGTTGAACTGGAAGGTAAGCGAGCGGTTGTTATCGGGCGAAGCAATATTGTCGGTAAGCCTATGGCTCAGCTCCTTTTGGCTAAGAATGCAACAGTGACTCTGACACATTCTCGAACCCACAATCTAGCCAAGCTTGCTAAGCGAGCGGATATCTTGGTAGTGGCTATCGGTCGTGGACATTTTGTAACCAAGGACTTTGTCAAGGAAGGGGCTGTTGTCATTGATGTCGGTATGAATCGAGATGAGAACGGCAAGCTAATTGGCGATGTTAAGTTTGATGAAGTGGCTGAAATTGCTAGTTTGATTACTCCTGTACCTGGAGGTGTTGGGCCTATGACCATTACCATGCTGATGGAGCAGACCTACCAGGCCTTTAAACGGAGTCTTGAATCATGAAATTTGTTTTTGATCTGGATGGGACCTTGTCCTTTGATTATATGACGATTGATGAGGAGATTAAGCAGGTTCTGCTGACGGCTCCTCAGTTTGGGCATGAAGTTCTGTTTGCTTCGGCGCGTTCCTATCGAGATTGTCTGGGACTATTAGGTCCGGAATTGAGCCAGCAGATAGTGATTGGCCTGAACGGCGGAGTGGCTTATCAGAATGGACAGCTGATGTTTGAGCGTCAGCTGCATCAGTCGAGTTATCAAGCCATTCTAGATACTTGTTTGACCTATAATTTGCCTTTTTTCGTTGATAATACTTTTGACTATAGTGGCCAGATTTTAGAAAAAATCCCTTTTATTGCCAGTGTAGATCCTCTAAAGCGAGCAAGACGGCTGGAACTGACTGAACTCCAGCATCCTATTAAGGTCGTTATTTACATGGGGAATCATGAGCAGCTCTTAGACGATTTACAGGCTCGTTTTACAAACTTGCCCAATCTAAGTCTAGACTATCATGAACATGAGAAATGTTTTTATATCAATCCGGCTGAAACCAATAAGGCTTCAACTGTAAAGGAACTCTGCGGTTCGGATTATGTGGCTTTTGGTAATGATCAAAATGATATCCAGCTCTTTAAGAATTCTCTCTACGCTGTGCAGGTTGGGGATTTCTCAGGCTTGAGCGATTATGCTGATGAGCAGGTTGCTTTTCAGGAAAATTTACCCAAGGCAGTCGCAGCAAGAATATTACAAAAATTTGCAGATTTCCGAGAAAAATAACTTTCTAGCGATACGAGGCACCTGTTTAGGTGCCTTTTGGTGTATAATGAAGATAGGTTTGGTCATCTTGAGACCAGTACAGGATGAAGTTGGTCTAGGAGAATATCATGTCAAAAAATGCTGAAAATATTTTAAAAAAAGTTATTAGGAAACGTCCCTTGGATAGTCACAAGGGGGACTATGGCCGTCTCTTACTGATTGGGGGAACCTATCCTTATGGTGGTGCCATCATCATGGCAGCTTTAGCGGCTGTCAATAGTGGAGCAGGTCTGGTGACCGTTGCCACAGATAAAGACAATATCGCCCCTCTGCACAGTCATTTACCGGAGGCCATGGCCTTTGACCTAGATGAGCAAGACCGATTGACAGAGCAGCTGATCAAATCAGATCTAGTCTT
This sequence comes from Streptococcus sp. HMSC062B01, assembly GCF_001811085.1. Classification (NCBI taxonomy): domain Bacteria; kingdom Bacillati; phylum Bacillota; class Bacilli; order Lactobacillales; family Streptococcaceae; genus Streptococcus; species Streptococcus sp. HMSC062B01. Next base: position 13,631 of record NZ_KZ672795.1, on the reverse strand, counting down.
GATTGGTCCTGGTTTGGCGGAGAATCAACTAGGACTAGATGTCTTAAAAAAGGTTGTCCGTACTGTGACCGAGCAGCAGATACTTATCATGGATGGCGGAGCCATCTCACTTTTTAGCAAAGCAGCTTTGCCATTTCCAAAAGCCCAGACAGTTTTTACCCCTCATCAAAAGGAGTGGGAAGGCTTATCGGGTTTGAGCTTGTCAGATCAAACAGCGGCAGCCAATCAGGTGGCGGTCAATCAGCTGCCTCTGGGCAGTATTGTCGTGCAGAAAAAGCATGGAACGATCATCTATCAAAGTGGGCAAGAGCAAGTCTTTGAGCTGACAGTAGGCGGACCTTATCAGGCAACTGGTGGCATGGGGGACACACTGGCTGGTATGATTTCCGCATTTGCGGGTCAGTTCAAGTCAAGCAGTCTCTTTGAGCGAGTGGCGGCTGCAACCCTTCTTCACTCCCTTATCGCGGATGAATTGAGTCGGGAAGCTTATGTCGTCCTACCAACGGCAATCAGCAGAGTCATTCCAAGGTGGATGAAGAAGATGAGTCAGTAGACTGTTTCTTAGTTTTTTTGTATGCTGGGTTCTATTTTGAGGTGCCCAGTTTTTTCTTGCTTTTCAAGGCATATTTGAGTTTTGTAATCGGTTTTTTATGCAGTTTTTTGTTATAATAAATGGTATGTGAAAACTAGATAAGAAAGGAAAAGGACATGCCAGAATATTTGTCGGTTTCGACCTTGACCAAGTATCTGAAGATGAAGTTTGAGCGGGATCCTTATTTGGAGCGGGTCTACTTGACTGGTCAGGTGTCCAATTTCCGCCGGCGTCCCAATCATCAGTATTTCTCATTGAAAGATGAAAAGGCCGTCATTCAGGTCACGATTTGGTCCGGTGTCTACCAGAAGTTGGGCTTTGAGCTGGAAGAAGGCATGAAAATCAATGTCATTGGCCGGGTACAGCTCTATGAGCCGAGCGGTTCCTATTCTATTATCATCGAAAAGGCAGAGCCGGATGGTATCGGAGCTTTGGCTATCCAGTTTGAACAGCTCAAGAAAAAACTTGGAGAAGAAGGTCTTTTTCAAGACAAATTCAAGCAAGCCTTGCCACAATTTCCTAAGAAAATCGGCGTCGTAACCAGTCCCAGCGGAGCGGTCATCCGAGATATTATCACGACGGTCAGCCGTCGCTTTCCGGGAGTGGAGATTGTCCTTTATCCTACCAAGGTGCAGGGGGATGGGGCTGCAGCTCAGGTTGCTGACCACATCAGACTGGCCAATGAGCGGTCGGATTTGGATGTGCTGATTATTGGTCGAGGTGGCGGTTCTATCGAAGATCTCTGGGCTTTCAACGAAGAGAAAACGGTTCGGGCTATTTTTGAGTCTCGGATTCCTGTTATCTCTAGTGTCGGCCATGAGACAGATACGACTTTGGCGGACTTTGTAGCAGATCGCAGGGCTGCGACTCCAACGGCAGCGGCTGAGCTAGCAACACCAGTCACTAAGCTAGATCTGCTAGGACATTTGCAGCAGCAGGAAAACCGCATGTCACGGGCAATGTCCAATCGCCTGAGCTATTATCGAGAGCGGTTGAATAAGCTAACCCAGTCGGTTATCTTCCGTCAGCCAGAGCGGCTTTACGATGGTCATCTGCAGAAGTTAGACCAGCTCAACCTGCGACTAAAGCAAAAAATTCGCGAATATTATAGTGAAGAGCAACAGCGGGTCAAAATCTTGCAGCATCGTTTAGAAGTATTGAATCCGCTCAGTCGCGTTCAGCGTTTTCAAGAGCAGACTGTCCAGCTGGAGCGTTTGTTGCGTAGCAACATGGCGGTCATTTATGATAACAAGGTGGCTCAAGTCAGGAGATTGTCCGAGGCCTTGCTTATGCTGGATACCAGTCGAATCGTGGCGCGTGGCTATGCTATTGTCCAAAAGAATCAAAAGGTTATCGAATCAAGTGCAGGCATTGAAGAGAAAGATGAGCTGACCTTGCTTATGCGGGATGGGCAGCTGGAAGTAGAGGTGAAACATGTCCAAAGAAAAGAAATTTGAAGAAAACTTAGCAGACTTGGAAGTCATTGTTCAAAAGCTGGAAAATGGTGATGTAGCCCTGGAAGAGGCGATTGCGGAATTTCAAAAGGGGATGAAGCTTTCAAAGGAACTCCAGGCTAGTCTGGACAAGGCAGAAAAGACCTTGGTTAAGGTCATGCAAGAAGATGGTACAGAAACGGAAATGGAATGAACCAGGAAGAAAAAATAAGACAGATAGACCAGACGATCATTGACTATTATAGTAAGAAAGCAGTGTCAGATTCTTTGGTAGAATCCATTCTCTACTCTGTTCAAGCAGGTGGCAAGCGGATTCGGCCTTTGCTATTATTAGAGCTAGTTGAGGCATTTGGTTTGCCTCTTCAGTCTGCACATTTTCAAGTAGCTTCCGCTTTGGAAATGATTCATACAGGTAGTCTCATTCATGATGATTTACCGGCAATGGATGATGATGATTATCGGCGTGGGCGTTTGACCAATCATAAAAAATTTGGCGAAGCCATGGCCATATTAGCCGGAGATTCTCTCTTTTTAGATCCATATGGCTTGATAGCTGTAGCAGAATTACCGAGCCGGGTTAAGGTGAATTTGATTATGGAACTATCGCAAGCAGCTGGGACCTTCGGTATGGTTGGGGGGCAAGCCCTCGATATGGAAGGGGAAGGCTGTCAGCTTGATTTGAAAGAACTTCAGGCTATTCACGCTCACAAAACGGGCAAGCTTTTAGCCTTTCCTTTTGTAGCAGGAGGGTTGCTGGCGCAGGTTGATGAAGGAGTCCAAGCTAAACTTCGCAAGATTGGTGAGTTGATAGGCTTAGCCTTTCAGGTTCGAGATGATATTTTAGATGTGACAGCAAGCTTTGAAGAATTGGGTAAAACACCTCAAAAAGACTTGGTTGCAGCTAAGTCTACCTATCCGGCTCTTTTAGGGTTAGAAAAGGCAAAAGAGACTTTGAATCAAGTCTTAGATCAGGCTCAAAATTTACTGAAGGAGATCGCTAAGAATCGCCCCTTCTCAGGAGAAAGTCTCACGAAAATCATAGAAAGTTTGAGATTATATGACTAAGGAAAGAGTAGATGTTCTAGCTTTTAAACAAGGGCTTTTTGAAACTAGAGAGCAGGCAAAACGGGGGGTGATGGCTGGCCTAGTTGTGTCAGTTATCAACGGTCAGCGCTTTGATAAGCCAGGTGAAAAGATTGATGATACAACCGAACTAAAACTTAAAGGTGAAAAATTGAAGTTTGTCAGCCGTGGTGGACTAAAATTAGAAAAGGCCTTGCAAGTTTTTGGAATTTCAGTGAAAGATAAGGTAACGCTAGATATTGGTGCTTCGACTGGTGGCTTTACTGATGTCATGTTGCAAAACGGTGCAAGTCTCGTCTACGCTGTTGATGTCGGTACTAATCAATTAGCATGGAAACTTAGGCAGGATCAGCGCGTCATCAGCATGGAACAGTTTAATTTTCGTTATGCTTCAGTAACTGATTTTGAACAAATACCGCAGTTTGCTAGCATTGATGTCAGCTTTATTTCTCTGAGTTTGATTTTACCTGCCTTGAAGGAAGTTTTGGCTGAAGAAGGACAGGTTGTTGCCTTGATAAAACCTCAGTTTGAAGCAGGTCGAGAACAGATTGGTAAGAACGGCATCATCAAAGATAAAAAAGTCCATGTAGCGGTCTTAGAAAAGGTCACATCTTTTATGGTAGAACTTGGTTTTTCTGTCAAAGGCCTGAATTACTCTCCTATCCAAGGGGGACACGGCAATGTTGAATTTTTGGCTTATTTAGAAAAAGAATCTCAACCCCAAAATCTAGTAGCAGACTTAGTCGGTCCAGTGGTTGAGGCAGCGCATAAGGAATTTAAGGATGAATAAAAAGGAAAGATTAGAAAAAATTAGACGATTTGTCAATGATTTTGAGATTGGTACCCAGGAGGAGATTGTTACTTATTTAAGACAGTCAGGGATAAAAGCAACTCAAGCGACAGTTTCTAGAGATATCAAGGAATTGGGGATTGTAAAAACGCCACTGAAGAACAACACCTATATTTATGAGATTCCCAAGTCGGTGAGCAGTAGTTTAAAGTTAGCTGAGAATACAATTCTAGAAGCTAGCACCTTAGGAAATATGATTAATCTGAACTTGGTTCCTGGAAGTACGGCTGTCATTAAAAGACAAATCACTGAAGCATTCTCAGAAAAAATATTTAGCATTATCACAGATGATGATAGTATTTTGATGATTCTTAAAGATAAAGAAGACATTTCAAGAATTTTAGACGTTATCGAGAATTGGTAGGAAAGCCATGTTATTAGAAATTTCTATAAAAAACTTTGCTATTATTGAAGAAATCTCTCTTCATTTTGACCAAGGGATGACAGTCCTGACCGGCGAAACTGGGGCAGGAAAGTCTATCATTATCGATGCTATGAATATGATGCTGGGTAGCCGTGCTACTACAGATGTTATTCGTCATGGAGCTACTAAGGCAGAAATTGAAGGATTGTTTTCATTGGAAAATAGCTCAGCTATAGAAGCAATTTTTGAAGAGCAGGGCTTGGAATTGACTGATGAGCTTATTATCCGCCGAGAAATTCTGCAAAATGGCCGTAGCGTCAGCCGGGTTAATGGACAGTTAGTTAATTTATCAGTTTTGAAGGCTATTGGTCAACATTTAGTAGATATTCATGGTCAACATGATCAGGAAGAATTAATGCGCCCTCAGCTTCATATAGCCATGCTGGACGAGTTTGGAGATGAGGATTTCGTGGCCTTGAAAGCTTTCTATCAAGAAACCTTTGATCACTATCGACAGCTTCGTAAACAAGTTCTGACCTTGCATAAAAATCAAGAGGAGCATAAGGCTCGCATTGAAATGCTAGAATTTCAGATGGCTGAAATTGATAGTGCTTCCTTGAAAACTGGTGAAGACAAAGCTCTCCACCAAGAACGTGATCGCTTACTCAATCACAAGCTGATTGCTGATACCTTGACCAATGCATACGCTATGTTGGATAACGAGGATTTTTCTAGTTTGGCTAATGTGCGTTCAGCTATGAACGATATGGAGTCTATTGAAGAATATGACCCAATATATAAGGAATTATCTTCTAGTCTTTCAGAGACCTATTACGTTCTGGAAGACGTGACCAAACGGTTGGAAGACATTTTAGATGGACTGGATTTTGATGGCAACCGCCTGATGCAGGTTGAAAGTCGTTTAGATTTAATTAACAGTATCACTCGAAAATATGGTGGCCAAGTAGATGATGTTCTAGAATATTTTTCGCAAATTTCGAAAGAGTACCAGCTACTGACAGGCAGTCACTCATCTTCTGAAGATTTAGAGGCAGAACTTAAAGAGTTAGAAAAGCGGTTGGTGAATTTGGCTGGACAGCTTAGCCAAGCAAGGCATACTTTAGCTAAACAACTTGAGTCGGAAATTAAGCAGGAACTGCAAGATCTCTATATGGAAAAAGCGAATTTTCAAGTTCAATTTAACAAGAGCAAGTTTAACCGTGAAGGAAATGAGCAAGTTGAGTTTTATATTTCAACTAATCCTGGAGAAAACTTTAAGCCTTTAGTTAAGGTTGCATCAGGTGGGGAATTATCTCGTCTAATGCTTGCAATTAAATCAGCTTTCTCTCGGAAAGAAGGAAAGACTAGTATAGTCTTTGACGAAGTTGATACAGGAGTTTCGGGTCGTGTAGCCCAAGCTATCGCACAAAAAATCCATAAGATTAGCAGTAATGGTCAGGTTTTAGCAATCTCTCATCTGCCACAAGTCATTGCCATTGCAGACAACCAATTCTTTATTGAAAAAATTTCTGATGAAAATTCTACTGTTTCAACTGTTCGTCTCTTGGACTTCGATGAGCGAGTGGAAGAAATTGCTAAGATGTTAGCTGGTGAAAATGTAACAGAAGCCGCTTTGAGCCAGGCGCGTGAATTATTAAAGAAATAGGCTTGCAGAAGTACTTTTGATCAAGAGGGGGAGAAAGATGACTGATTACTTTGTTATTGGGGATGTTCATGGCAAGTATGACATGCTAAATGACTTATTGCAAAAGTGGGATGGTCATTCTCAGCTGGTCTTTTTAGGTGATTTGATTGATCGTGGGGAAAATAGCCGAGCTGTTTTAGAGAAAGTTAGAGACTTGGTAAATCAGCAAGGAGCGATTTGCTTATCAGGAAATCATGAGTTTATGTTTCTGACTTGGTTGGATAATCCAGCTAAGTCTTATGACCATTACCGCCGAAATGGTGGGGATACAACTATTAATTCTATTTTGGGACGGCCTTTGGATGCTCCTGTTGACGCAGTATTGGATGCGCAAGCTGTTTTAGAAAAGGCACCAGATTTAGTTGAATTTATCCGTAAAATGCCTTTTGTGCTGGAGACAGATAAATATATTTTTGTTCATGCTGGGATTGAATTAGACTTGGATGATTGGCACGATACTTCCGACTATCAAAAAGTCTGGATTCGAGCTCCTTTCCATGAAGGAGACAATCGTACAGGGAAGACGATAGTGTTTGGCCATACACCAACTTTCTATCTTTTCAATGAAAAACCGGGAATCAGCCAACTTTGGCAGACATCAGATGGGAAAATTGGTATGGATGGCGGTGCTGTCTATGGTGGTGTCTTGCACGGACTACTTTTGGATGATTCGGGGATTAAAGAGCATCACTTTATAAGAAATGACCAATGTTCTTCAGAAGGTTAGCCATTCCAAAAATGAAATTATTTTGATATAATAAAAACAATAAATGCAATAAGTAGGGAAAAAATGGCAAAAATAAAAATTGTAACCGATTCTTCCATCACGATTGAACCAGAAGTTGTAAAAGATTTAGATATCACAATTGTTCCGCTCTCTGTCATGGTTGACGGTGTAGTTTATTCAGATTCGGATTTAAAAGAGGGTGAATTTTTACGCCTGATGAAGGAAAGTAAGAATTTACCAAAAACGAGTCAGCCTCCGGTGGGAGTCTTTGCTGAGGTGTTTGAAACTCTGGCAGAAACAGCTGATCATATCATAGCTATTCATATGTCACATGCTTTGTCTGGTACTATTGAAGCAGCAAGGCAGGGCGCTACTCTAGCTAATGCAGATGTGACTATCATTGATAGCTCTTTTATTGATCAGGCTCTTAAATTTCAAGTAGTAGAGGCTGCTAAACTAGCTAAAGCTGGCGCTGATTTGGATGATATTTTACAAAGAATAGAAGAAGTAAAAGAAAAATCCGAACTTTATATTGGTGTTTCGACCCTTGAGAACTTGGTTAAGGGTGGGCGAATCGGTCGGGTGACTGGCTTAATCAGCTCATTGCTTAATATTCGAGTCGTGATGCAAATGAAAAATCACCAGCTCCAAACAATTGTAAAAGGCCGAGGAGATAAGACCTTTAAAAAATGGTTGAATGAGCTGGAGGATAAGTTAACGAATGCGAATATAGAAGAAATTGGTATTTCCTACGCAGGAACTCCTGCCTATGCTACTGAAATGAAAGAAAGATTGCAAAAGTTTGTTGAAAAATCAATTTCAGTACTCGAAACTGGGTCGATTATTCAAACGCATACTGGCGAAAATGCTTGGGCAATTTTAATTCGATACCGCTAAGTATTAAATAAGAAAAATCAAAGGAAATCAGCCTAGAAAAATTGTAAAAACGTTGTTTTAGGCTTGACCTAAAAACGTTTTTAAGTTATGATAGTACATGTTAGGGTATTCATTACCCCATAAAATTTTTGGAGGATTTGTTAAATGGCTAACAAACAAGATTTGATTGCAAAAGTAGCAGCAGCTACAGAATTGACTAAAAAAGACTCAGCAGCAGCTGTTGATGCAGTATTTGCAGCTGTAACTGAATACCTTTCAAAAGGTGAAAAAGTTCAATTGATCGGTTTTGGTAACTTTGAAGTTCGTGAACGTGCAGCTCGTAAAGGTCGCAACCCACAAACTGGTAAAGAAATCAAAATCGCAGCTTCTAAAGTTCCAGCTTTCAAAGCAGGTAAAGCACTTAAAGACGCTGTTAAATAATCTTGATTTTCAAAGCCTATTGTATCAACGTTTTGACGTTGTGCAATAGGCTTTTTTGTTGCTTTGGGGCAAGAAGGGGACAAAGCAATTGTTTTCCTTACATATATGGTGTAGTTCATATCAGAGGTAACTGGAATTCGGATCTTAGCTTGAGACTAATACTTTGATGTTCTTACTGGTTTAATCACGAGTTTGAAGGGCGGTTATTTTAAAATTTCTTAATTACAATCATTCTTAATAGTCAAGATAGCTAATACATGATATAATGTAGGTAGCTAGTAAGAATAGGGAAGAAGAATATGAAAGAACATAAGCACCATATAGACCAGAATAAAGAATACTATCAAGATGTACTGAAACATTTGAGAGAAAAAGGTGTCCGTATTACAGAGACTCGAAAGGCTGTGATTGATTTTATTATCCAAAGCCATGATCATCCCAGTGCTGATATGATTTATCAGGCTCTACTGCCTGCATTTCCAAATATGAGCCTAGCAACAGTTTACAATAATCTCAAGGTTCTCATTGATGAGGGATTTGTTTCCGAGCTTAAGGTCCGGAATGACACTACGACTTATTACGATTTTATGGGACATCAGCACCTTAATGTTATATGCGAAAAATGCGGTCGGATTGCTGATATGGATTTGGATTTACCAGATGTTCAGCAAGAAGCTGCAGACCAGACGGGATATCAGATCACTAAGAGTCAAATGGTGGTCTATGGTATCTGTCCAGATTGTGTGGCCCGACAGCAGGAAGCTAGTTAATAATAGAGGGGAAGTTGGGACTGCTTTCCCTTTTTGCTAGCTCCAATATTCTGGTTAAAAATATCACAAATATCTTACTGAGACTAGCTTTTTAAGTAAAAATTTTGTAAAATATAATGGTAGCTGTATGACAGTTTTCAAAAATTAAAGGAGAATTTCTAATGGTAAAATTAGTTTTTGCTCGCCACGGTGAGTCTGAATGGAACAAAGCTAACCTTTTCACTGGTTGGGCTGATGTTGATTTGTCTGATAAAGGAACACAACAAGCGATTGACGCTGGTAAATTGATCAAAGAAGCTGGTATCGAATTTGACCAAGCATACACTTCAGTATTGAAACGTGCGATCAAAACAACAAACTTGGCTCTTGAAGCTGCTGACCAATTGTGGGTTCCAGTTGAAAAATCATGGCGCTTGAATGAACGTCACTACGGTGGTTTGACTGGTAAAAACAAGGCTGAAGCTGCTGAACAATTTGGTGATGAGCAAGTTCACATCTGGCGTCGTTCATACGATGTGTTGCCACCTGCAATGCCTCGTGATGACGAATACTCAGCACACACTGACCGTCGTTACGCTTCACTTGACGACTCAGTAATTCCAGATGCTGAAAACTTGAAAGTGACTTTGGAACGTGCCCTTCCATTCTGGGAAGACAAAATCGCTCCAGCACTTAAAGATGGTAAAAACGTATTCGTAGGAGCTCACGGTAACTCTATTCGTGCCCTTGTAAAACACATCAAACAATTGTCAGATGACGAAATCATGGGTGTGGAAATTCCTAACTTCCCACCATTGGTATTTGAATTCGACGAAAAATTGAACGTAGTAAAAGAATACTACCTTGGAAAATAATAGTTAGAAAACAGGAGGCTTAGGCTTTCTGTTTTTGATTTATTTGATATAATAGACTGTAATATTTAAAGTATGTGCAATTCTATAGAATTGTGACAGAAAGGATTCAAGTGAGAAAATCATTTTATAGTTGGCTCATGACTGAGCGCAATCCAAAGAGCAATGAACCAAAGGCGATTTTAGCTGATTTAGCTTTTCAGGATACGGCTTTTCCCAAGCACACTGACGATTTTGATGAGGTCAGTCGATTCTTGGAAGAGCATGCTAGTTTTCCTTTTAATCTAGGTGACTTTGATGCAATTTGGGAGGAATATCAAGCACATTAGAGAAAGGTTCCAAATAGTCTTTTTTTGCTTGCTTTGATATAATAAAGGTAATTCATTAAAAAATAAATGAAAGAGGTTCTTTGTTTGCAGGAACATTCAGTAGAAATTAAATTGAGCCATCCAGATGATTCATTCCACCTTTTTGGATCTAATGAACGACATCTGCGTCTGATGGAGCAGGAATTAAAGGTGACGATTCATGCCCGTACTGAAATTGTGCAGGTATTGGGAGAAGAGACTGCTTGTGAAGAGGCTAGACAAGTGATTCAAGCTCTCTTGGTCTTGGTCAATCGTGGCATGACCATTGGAACGCCTGATGTGGTAACAGCAATTACTATGGCCAAGAATGATGAGATTGATAAGTTTGTTGCCCTTTATGAAGAAGAAATCATCAAGGATAGTTACGGTAAGCCGATTCGGGTCAAGACACTTGGCCAGAAGATATATGTGGACAGCGTTAAAAATCATGATATTGTCTTTGGAATCGGGCCAGCCGGAACAGGGAAGACCTTTCTAGCAGTGACCCTGGCTGTAACAGCTCTCAAACGAGGCCAGGTCAAGCGGATCATCTTAACTAGACCTGCAGTAGAAGCTGGTGAGAGCCTAGGCTTTCTGCCTGGTGACCTTAAGGAAAAGGTAGATCCTTATCTGCGTCCGGTTTATGATGCCTTGTATCAGATTTTGGGAAAGGACCAGACGACGCGCCTTATGGAGAGAGAAATTATTGAAATTGCTCCTTTGGCCTATATGCGGGGGAGAACTTTGGATGATGCTTTTGTAATTCTAGATGAAGCGCAAAATACGACCATCATGCAGATGAAGATGTTTCTAACTCGGCTGGGCTTCCAATCTAAGATGATTGTGAATGGAGATATTAGCCAGGTTGACCTACCACGTAATGTTAAATCTGGTTTGATTGATGCCCAGGAAAAATTAAAAAATATTTCTCAGATTGACTTTGTGCATTTCTCGGCTAAAGATGTGGTTCGACATCCTGTGGTGGCGCAGATTATTCGGGCTTATGAACCGGCAAATCCTACCAAATCTGACACCTCTGAAGTAGTAGAGAAGGAAACTGAATAAAGAAAAAGAGCAGATTGATTTCTGCTTTTTATTCTGCGATTTTTAGTCTGATTTGATTCGTAATATTAGGACCAAAAACTACCAAATATAATTATGAGTTAAACGTATTGAAAAAATCTGGCGCAATAAGGTGTGCAACAAAATTGAAAATCGGACAGTAAAAAATCTGGTATAAAAGGCGAAATTTTTGTTTTTATAAGATGATAATATCGTTAATATATGTATTATAGAGAGAAGGAATAGAAAAATAAAAAATAGTAATTATTTTCTTGATGCTACTTTCATTTACAATATTTTTGTGATAGAATGCGGTGAATATGTCTATTAAAAATGATTGGATACGGATCATTTTTAGTATGGAGATAAATTATGAAAAGGAGAAGTCGGATGAAGATGCGATTTGCTACCAATTTTGGTAGAAAGACGAAGGCGTTTATCGGCCTAATCGTTTTAGTTTTTTCTATTTTTCTTCTTCCAATTCAGTCTTATGCTGCGTTAGAAGAGATTAAAAATGGAACGGATATCTCTACCCTAGATATTCGTAAGTTTAATTTGAATATCAACAATGTCAGTGTTTTATCCAAATCACAGTCTGTTGATCAATTTCATTTATCAAATCCCCATTATGAATATCTAAGTGGTGGTGCCTATCCAGGTGAGATGGAGAACTTTACTCTCAAAGTAGATAAAAGTAAAAAACAGGATCAAGTTTTTGAAAATCCTCTTTCTCTAAAATTCATAAATATTGGAACCGTTAATGGTAAGCAAGTAGATGCTTATCTAAATTTCAATAAAGTAACCCTACACTATCTAAACACTGCTCAAGCAGAATCTGAGATGAATGGCGCTCAAAAATCTACTGTTGAATTTTTCTCAATCTCAGAATTGTGGGAAAGCAATGCATTTGAAATTGGGAATGTCCCTTATGTGGATGCGAATCATGATTACATCATGAATAAGGCATTTTGGATTGATGCTGATGTTACGGCAGAAATTCGCTATGCAGATGGAACAGAGACTGACTTAAAATTAGTCATGAAACCAACTGATATTGATGCGATTGATGCAAATAATTTGAAGGAAACATTCTACGTTAAAAACTATCAGAATGATGTAAATCTTCGATTAATGAACAATGCCAATGTTTTGGTACAGGAAGAAGCAAGTGACCGTACTTCATGGATTGCTACTCAAATAACAGGTGGTAGTTACTATGAAAATAACGTTTCAGGTTTAGCGCTTCGTTCAAATAGTAACAGTATGAATTTCGGTTATTCATCAACTGAAACCTGCTCGGCGGTATTTGGGCTTTATATTGAAAAGATTGATCCGCGACCAGTTCTTGAGGTAGATCCAGCTGAGATTCCAGCTAAGGACGGTCAAGATGTAACCTATAAAGCTACTTTTAAAGTTCCGGTTCCAGGTAAGGACATTTTAGCAGCCCCTTCATCTATTGAAATGGTTCAAAAATTTGATGAGCGTTTGGATTATAAAGAACTTAAAGTTGAATCAGGTGGAGTAACGCTGCAAGAAGGTCGTGATTATACGATTGAAAAGACAGGTCAAACAGTTACTGTTAAAATGACACCTGAATACCTAAAAGGAAACTCTTCGACTGATATCATTATTACATATAAAACTGCTACAAACAAAAAGGTAGAAGAAAAAGGTTCTGAAAAAATCGACAACACTGTAACATTGCATGTTGATAATTTATCAGCTCCTTCTAATCAGGTAAGTACTGCTCTTCTTTATGAAAAGCATCATGAGTTTGTGAGTGGAACTCCAGGTAAAGAACTTCCACAAGAAGTGAAAGACCTGCTTCCAGCAACAGAAAAGAATTTATCTAATGGAAGCCAAGTAACCCCGACTCAACCAAGTAAAACGGAAGTTAAGACGTCAGAAGGCACTTGGAGCTTCAAGTCCTACGACAAGCCGTCTGAAACCATCAATGGAGCAGACGCACACTTTGTAGGCACCTGGGAATTCACCCCAGCGCCAACCTACAAGGCGACACACGAGTTTGTCAGTGGAACTCCAGGTAAAGAGCTTCCACAAGAAGTAAAAGATCTGCTTCCAGTAGCTCAAACAGACTTGAAAGATGGCAGCCAAGCGACTCCAACGCAACCAAGTAAAACAGAGGTTAAGACAGCAGAAGGCACATGGAGCTTCAAGTCCTACGACAAGCCGTCTGAAACCATCAATGGAGCAGACGCACACTTTGTAGGCACCTGGGAATTCACCCCAGCGCCAACCTACAAGGCGACACACGAGTTTGTCAGTGGAACTCCAGGTAAAGAGCTTCCACAAGAAGTAAAAGATCTGCTTCCAGTAGCTCAAACAGACTTGAAAGATGGCAGCCAAGCGACTCCAACGCAACCAAGTAAAACAGAGGTTAAGACAGCAGAAGGTACATGGAACTTTAAGTCATACGACAAGACATCCGAAACTATTAATGGAGCGGATGCTCATTTCGTAGGAACATGGGAATTCACCCCAGCGCCAA
>NZ_KZ672794.1:0-294 GCF_001811085.1 Streptococcus sp. HMSC062B01 | reverse complement strand
ACAAAGCCCCATGGTCAGATAATGGTTCGGCTAAAAATCCTGCTCTCTTGCCGCTTGAAGGCTTAGCGAAGGGTCAATACTTCTACGAAGTGGATTTGAACGGCAATACTACAGGTAAAGATGGACAAGCTCTTCTTGACCAACTTCGCACTAATGGAACATATGCTTACCAAGCGACTGTTAAAGTCTATGGTGCTAAAGATGGAAAAGCAGATTTAACCAATCTCGTAGCTACAAAAAATGTAACTGTTAACTTGAACGGCCTTGTTTCAAAAGAAGCAGTCAAAGACTCAG
>NZ_KZ672793.1:12459-13258 GCF_001811085.1 Streptococcus sp. HMSC062B01 | reverse complement strand
AAAAAGTGAAGACTAGTCACAAGGATAAGGAAGGGAATGAAATTCCAGGCCACCCAAGCGAAGACGGCGAACAACCTAAGAAGGAAATTCCAGGTTACCGCTTCGTAGAGACTAAGAAACTTCCAAACGGCGACACAGAACACGTTTATGAGAAGGTTAAGACTCGTCACAAGGATAAGGAAGGGAATGACATTCCAGGTTATCCAAGCGAAGACGGCGAACAACCTAAGAAGGAAATTCCAGGCTACCGCTTCGTAGAGACTAAGAAACTTTCAAATGGAGATACAGAGCACATCTACGAAAAAGTTAAGACTCGTCACAAGGATAAGGAAGGCAACGAGATTCCAGGCTATCCAAGCGAAGACGGCGAACAACCTAAGAAAGATATTCCAGGTTACCGCTTCGTAGAGACTAAGAAACTTCCAAACGGCGACACAGAACACGTTTATGAGAAGGTTAAGACTCGTCACAAGGATAAGGAAGGCAACGAGATTCCAGGCTATCCAAGCGAAGACGGCGAACAACCTAAGAAAGATATTCCAGGTTACCGCTTCGTAGAGACTAAGAAACTTCCAAATGGAGATACAGAGCACATCTACGAAAAAGTGAAGACTAGTCACAAGGATAAGGAAGGCAATGAGATTCCAGGCTATCCAAGCGAAGACGGTGAACAACCGAAGAAAGAAATTCCAGGTTACCGCTTCGTAGAGACCAAGAAACTTCCAAACGGCGACACAGAGCACGTTTATGAGAAGGTTAAGACTAGTCACAAGGATAAGGAAGGCAACGAGATTCCAGG
>NZ_KZ672793.1:0-12359 GCF_001811085.1 Streptococcus sp. HMSC062B01 | reverse complement strand
GATAAGGAAGGGAATGACATTCCAGGTTATCCAACCGAAGACGGCGAACAACCTAAGAAAGATATCCCAGGTTACCGCTTCGTAGAGACTAAGAAACTTCCAAACGGCGACACAGAACATGTCTACGAAAAAGTTGTTACTGCCCCTCAACAAAAACCGACTGAGCAATCTCCAACTACTAAAGCAACCAAAGAATTACCTAATACTGGTACGGAAGATCATGCAGCTTTGGCAACTCTAGGAGTACTTGGTTTGATGAGCGGATTTGGACTTGTGTCTCGCAAGAAAAAAGAAGACTAATTTTTTTCTATGGATACATAAATAAGAGAAATATTTAGATTCTTTTCTACTATTTGTCAAGGGTAATGCGGATTTCCAGTTCAAAATATATTCTCATTGAGTATTAAGGTAATATTTTAAGGATAAGTTCGAGCTGTTACAATGATAGGGCATAGTTGACTTTAATGATTTTAAGTTGAAGTATAGTTGTAAAGTTTGTTATGCATTACAAGGTAATACATTATCCTGATGAGTTGATGTATTAAGACAATCGCATGTGGCTTAGTTAAAGTCGTCTGCGATTGTCTTCTTTGTTGTCTCTTGAAAACCACTAGCTATGCTAGTGGTTCCGGATAGCTTTTAGCGTGGTAAGAAAAGAACCTCCTAAACTGATAAGATAGAAGTGGTTTCCCCGCCACTACTAAACATCACAAAGGAGATATCTCATGAGAGAGGCTAATGAAAGTTTATAATATACCAAAGTATCGTCGTCAAATCATTTACGGCAGATATAAAGCTAGTATCGGAAAAATCATACGTGACTTATGTGAGTGAAAAGGTGTGACCATCCATTAAGCCAATGCTTGTTTCGATCATATTCATATGCTTGTCAGTATCCCGCCCAAACTCAGTGTTTCGGATTTCATGGGATATTTAAAGGGAAATAGCAGCTTGATGATTTTTGATAAGCATGCGAATTTAAAATACAAATATGAGAATCGAAAGTTTTGGTGCAGAGGCTATTATGTAGATACGGTAGGCCGTAATCAGAAAGTGATAGCTGAATATATTCAAAATCAATTACAAGAAGACAGAGTAGTAGACCAGCTTACTTTATTCGAGGCAGTAGATCCGTTTACTGGCGAAATGAATAGGAGAAAGTAAGTCAAGGTGCTTAAGTACCTGCTCGGGAAAGTGGTGCGCGAGGAAGCTATTTCGGCGGGCTTTTACCCCTGACCGGTAGAAGCGGCTTACAGCCGCAGAACAAACCACCAGTTTACACTGGTGGTTTTGATTCTCATAGAAGTCTGCAATGTGATATGGATTGGTGTGACTAGCTGAAGCGATGTTATGAATATATTTATATAGGATTTTTCTAGTGTAAGGATTACTACGCTTGGTAATATGTTCCTGTGCCAGATAATCACCAGATTAAAAGAGTTCGAGATCAATATTAATAAAGATATTGTTTGGTTGGGAAGACCGTCAAGAGATTCCAATATTGCTATCCTGTAGGTATAGAGAGCAAGTTCTCGAGTTCTGGGAAGGAAACTTGAAGAACCTTGTGTAACCTATTTTCTTAGGCCTGACGATATCTTCTGTCAGATTCTGATAGAATCGGCTGGGGTCACTATAAGTTGTTTTACGATTTAAGACAAATTTGTGAGGAAGCTAATTTGTCTACATCAATTTTATCTATTTTCCGTGCTCCCAGACTATTCAACTGTTTTTAGCTTCCAGAAGGTTAAGACGTATATAAGCGTATCCATT
Organism: Streptococcus sp. HMSC062B01; assembly: GCF_001811085.1. Lineage (NCBI taxonomy): Bacteria > Bacillati > Bacillota > Bacilli > Lactobacillales > Streptococcaceae > Streptococcus > Streptococcus sp. HMSC062B01. Next base: position 10,589 of record NZ_KZ672793.1, on the reverse strand, counting down.
ATTATCTAGAAATGCTTGAGGACGGTGAGAATAGACACCCGTAGCTTGGAATATAATATCTGTTGTGTTGCTCTGTTTTCAGGTCTTTCAGTAGGTGATTAAATCCAATCGTACCATTGGGCATAGAGTAGTAACCATGTATATTTTGTCCGTTGATAAGAATAGCTACTTCAGAGTTTGCTTTACTCACATCAATTCCTAAAACCTATCCATATCATGTTTACTTCTTTGTCTTGAATGGATTCCTTATTTTAGTGATTTCATTTCCAATATGATGTCCGGCATATCCCACATACTTTGATAAAATTTGAACTAAAACAGGTCTCTTGCCAATTTGTAAAACGACATCTAGCGCCATAGAGCCCTACGACTTTACAAGATACCTTAGATGAATTAGGAAAAACGAATAAGGAGCGGATGCTTGATGGTAAGCCTCCCCTAGCAGACGGTAAACCAGTCGAATTACATCATATCGGTCAAAGACAGGACTCTCCATTGGCAGAGTTAACTTTCAATGAACACAAGAGTAACTATAGTAATCTACATGAAGTTCCACCTCAATCATCTCAAATTGATAGAGGAGAATTTAGAAAAGAAAAAGCAGAATATTGGAGAATGAGAGGAGAAGAATTATAATGACAAATGTTACCAATGAATTGAAAAAAATCTCAGATCTAGTTTCTACAAAAGGCGCAAGTAATGAACAGATAGTGGAAGCACAAAATAAGTTATCACTAGAATTTCCAACTGACTTCATTGAGTATTTAAAAGAGTTTGGACTTGTCAATTTTTATGGAGTTGAATGGCAGGGCTTAAATGGGCCAGATTATTTAAATGTTGTAAAATCAACCCTTGAGGCTCGGGAAACCTATCCTGATTTTCCAGTGAATATGTTTATTCTTGAAGATTTAGGATTTGATGGATTTCTAATCTTAGTTGATACAAAAGGTTCTGTTTATGAATGGAAATATGGAACCTGTAAAAAAATCTATCCAAGTATGGTAGAATATCTTGAAGAATGTATTGAAAGAAAGGTTTAGTAAATGTAAAATTTACGTTGAAGAGTTTCTTTATATCAAGGTTAATTACTTATTTTTCAAACTCCCTAAAATCAATTTTCCTTTTCGGGCTATTGTTAGATAGTGAAATTTTTGTTATAATAGCAATATCAAATTTATAGGAGTATACAATGAAATCTATCAAACGTATTGTTTTAGCTACAATTTTTGCAATTGGTGCTATTATCCTTGTAGCATGTTCAGGCGCTGCTAAGAGCGACAACGGAACCTATGTTTATGAAGCTTCTAAGGATTTTATTAAGAACACACTTAAGGAGCAAGGCGCTTCAAGTGAAGAAGCAGAAAAATACGCTGATCAATTTTCTTTGAAAATGACAATTGAAATCAAAGATACCAAAGGTAAAGTAACTCTTGAAGCTAAAGCTTTGGGCAATAAGAAAAATCAAGATTATAAATTAAAAGTTGATCAAAAGAATAAAACTCTTGAATCAGAAAAGGGTGGCAACGACAAAGTTAAGTACAAAATTGAAGGCGATGTGTTGACATTGGATCTTTCTCAGTTGGAATCTGGTCAAGCTGACAAAGCTACTCTGGCAATCTTCAAAGATGCTAAGTTTAAACGAACTAAATAGTGAACGAAGTGAGATTTATAATCTCACTTTTTTCAATGATTTATGGCTTGCTAAATGAATGGCCACTAGGAGTTGGTTTATTAAAACTACAAACTTTCAAATCAAAAAGGCTCTTGTTTTCTTCAGATTCCTCTTGCAGAAAAGAGATAGCTTTTGGTATAATATTGATGAATTGAAGCAAAAGAATTCAATTTTTCAGTTGAGTATGAAAAAGTGCTGGAGAGTGCTTTTTTATTGTTTAAAAATGGTTTTTAGGAGGAGAGATGAAATATATTTGGTCTTATTTAAGAAGATATCCTAAATGGCTCTTATTGGATTTCCTAGGAGCGATTTTCTTTGTCGTTGTAAATTTAGGTCTTCCTACAGTTCTTGCTCGTATGATTGATGAGGGGATTAACCAAGGAGATACCAGTCGTCTGTATTTTTGGGCATTTATAATGTTATTAGTTATTGTAGCAGGCGTCTTTGGAAGAATTGTCCTGTCCTATGCGGCTGGTAAATTAACAACTAGTATGGTTCGTGATATGAGAAATGATCTTTACGCTAAGCTACAAGAGTATTCTCATCATGAATATGAACAGATTGGTGTGTCTTCGCTAGTGACACGGATTACAAGTGATGCTTTTGTTCTCATGCAATTTGCTGAGCAGAGCTTAAAAATGGGGGTTATTACACCCATGATGATGCTTTCAAGTGTTTTTATGATCTTTTTAACAAGTCCGTCCTTGGCTTGGATTGTCGCTATTTCCCTTCCTTTTTTGGCGGTAGTGGTTTGGTATGTGGCTGTTAAGACACGTCCTCTATCAGAGAAGCAGCAAAAAACTTTGGATAAAATTAACCAATATGCTCGGGAAAATTTAACAGGTTTACGGGTCATTCGTGCATTTGCAAGAGAAGAGTTTCAAGAGGAGCGCTTTGCTTCAGAAAATGAAATCTATGCTGACAATTCCAATAAATTGTTCAAACTGACAGGATTAACAGAACCTTTATTTGTTCAAATCATTATTGCCATGATTGTCGCTATTGTTTGGTTTGCTTTGCAGCCTTTAGGAAGTGGTGAATTAAGAATTGGTGACTTGGTTGCCTTTATTGAGTACAGTTTTCATGCTTTACTGTCTTTCTTATTTTTATCAAGTCTCTTTACCATGTATCCTAGAACAGCCGTCTCTAGTGAGCGTCTAAAGGAAGTTATGGATATGCCTATCTCCATTAATCCTAATGAAGATGGTATTACTGAAACTGAAAGCCATGGTTATCTAGAGTTTGACAATGTAACCTTTGCTTATCCAGGGGAGACGGAGAGCCCGGTCCTTCATAATATTTCTTTCAAGGCCAAACCTGGTGAAACTGTTGCCTTTATTGGTTCTACAGGATCAGGTAAGTCTTCCTTAGTACAATTGATACCACGTTTTTATGATGTTACTCTAGGGAAAATTTTGGTAGATGGAGTTGATGTTCGAGACTATCAACTTAAAGCCTTGCGTCAAAAGATTGGTTTCATTCCCCAAAAAGCTCTGCTATTTACAGGTACCATCGCAGAAAACTTGAGGTATGGTAAAGAAGATGCCAGTCATGAAGAACTAAATCAAGCTGCAGATGTGGCTCAAGCTAAAGAATTTATCGAAAGTCGTGAGGAGCGATTTGAAACACACCTGGCTGAAGGAGGAAGCAATCTTTCTGGAGGTCAAAAACAACGTCTGTCAATCGCTCGTGCTGTTGTAAAAGAGCCGGATATATATATATTTGATGATTCGTTTTCAGCTCTCGACTACAAGACGGATGCTATCTTACGTCGTCGTTTGAAAGAAGTAACCCAGAATGCAACGGTTTTAATCGTTGCCCAGCGGGTTGGCACGATTATGGATGCAGATCAAATTATCGTTTTGGATAAGGGTGAAATCGTTGGTCGGGGAAGACATGAAGAACTCATGGAATCCAATGCCATTTATCGAGAAATTGCCCAATCCCAGCTTAACAGTCAGTCATTAACAGAAGAATAGGAGGGAAACATGGAGAAAAAACATTCTTTTGCTCGTTTATGGAGCTATTTAAAAGTCTATAAAGTATCTGTCATTTTAGCTGTTTTCCTCAAGATTCTTAGTGTCGTTATGAGTGTTTTGGAGCCATTTGTGTTGGGGCTTGCAATTACAGAACTGACTAGCAATCTTTTGGATATGGCTAAGGGAGTTGAAGGAGCTCACATTAATGTCAGTTATGTTGGTTGGGTCATGGTCTTGTACTTTGTTCGAGCACTCTTCTATGAAATCGGTTCTTACTATTCCAACTATTTCATGACCAATGCAGTACAAAATACCATTCGGGATTTGAGAAATGAACTCAGCCATAAAATTAATCAGATTCCCGTATCTTATTTTGATAAGCACCAGTTTGGGGATTTACTGGGCAGATTTACTAGTGATGTAGAGACAGTATCAAACGCCTTGCAACAAAGTTTTTTGCAAGTAGTGAATGCTGTATTTACTATTTCCTTGGTTATGTTTATGGTTCTGTATCTAAACCTGTCACTTGCTCTGCTTGTGATTATCAGTATTCCTTTGACCTATTTTGCGGCAAACTTTATATTGAAGAAATCTCAACCTTACTTTAAAAAGCAGGCTGATATTTTGGGAGAAATGAATGGTTTTGTCCAAGAGAATCTAAGTGGTTTTAATGTTTTAAAACTTTACGGAAGAGAAGAGGCTTCCAGTCAAGACTTTGAAGCTATTACACAAAATCTTCAAGAAGTAGGTTTTAAGGCTAGTTTTATTTCAGGTTTGATGATGCCTGTTTTGAACGCGATTTCTGATTTGACTTATTTACTTGTAGCAGTTATTGGTGGATTGCAAGTTATTTCTGGTCAATTAACAATTGGGAATATGCAAGCTTTTGTTCAATATGTTTGGCAGGTTAGTCAGCCAATTCAAAACCTAACACAGCTAGCAGGTCAATTGCAAAGCGCCAAGTCTTCTTTAGACCGGGTTTTCCAAGTTCTGGACGAGGCAGACGAAGTCAATGATGTGTCTGAAAGACTGGAACACGACTTAACTGGTCAGGTCAGCTTTCATGATGTAGACTTTCAGTATGTGGCAGATAAGCCACTCATTCGGAATTTCAATCTAGAAGTCAAACCTGGAGAAATGGTAGCCATAGTCGGTCCGACTGGTGCTGGTAAGACCACGCTGATTAATTTGCTCATGCGTTTCTACGATGTAACCAAAGGTGCGATTACGGTGGATGGTCACGATATTCGAGAACTTTCCCGTCAGGACTACCGCAAACAGTTCGGTATGGTGTTGCAGGATGCTTGGCTTTACGAGGGAACGATTAAGGAAAATCTTCGTTTCGGGAATTTACAGGCCACTGATGAGGAAATTGTAGAAGCGGCCAAGGCAGCTAATGTGGATCACTTTATCCGAACCTTGCCGGGTGGCTATAACATGGAAATGAACCAGGAATCCAGCAATATTTCCCTGGGGCAGAAACAGTTGCTTACGATTGCACGAGCGCTTTTAGCAGATCCTAAGATTCTGATTTTGGATGAAGCGACCTCATCAGTCGATACACGTCTTGAACTCTTGATTCAGAAGGCTATGAAGACACTCATGCAAGGGCGGACCAGTTTTGTCATTGCTCACCGACTGTCAACCATTCAGGAGGCAGATAAGATTTTGGTGCTCAAGGATGGTCAGATTATCGAGCAAGGTAATCACGAGAGTCTTTTGGCAGATAAAGGATTTTATTATGAACTTTATCAAAGTCAATTTTCTAAGAAAGCAGAAGAAACTTGAAAACTTGCTAAAATGTTTGGTAACTGCTAGAATATTAAACGAAGTGAGGTAGCAATGTCTTTAACTAGTCAAATTATTACAGCAGAATTTCCTGATTTGGATAAGGTAGAAGCTCTTAATCGAGAAGCTTTTCCTGAAGAAGAGAGAGTTCCTATTAGTGAATTTCTCCGCTATACCAATGATGAGCAGTCCCATTTCTTTGCTTTTTACAATGAAGAAGAGTTTGTGGGCTTTGCTTTTGCGATCTACAATGAAAAATGCTTTTATGTTAGTTTTTTTGCGATTATGCCACATCTTCGAAGTCACGGTTATGGTGGAGAAATCATCCATAAACTAACAGAGTTTTACCAAAAAACCATGGTTTTAGAAGTAGAACGTTTAGATGAAGAGTGTGATAATCTAGAGCAACGTCAAGCACGTATGGATTTCTATAAAAGAAATGGATTCAAAACGAGTAATGCTTTTCTAGAATATGATGACCTAAGCTTTGAAATCTTATATTTAGGCGATCACTTTGATGAGGAAGCCTATCGGGATATTTTTCATATTCTCCAAGAGAAGAACTTTTTTGAATTTGAAATTAAGTATAGAAGATTTAGTGATGCGTAAATAAATAAGACCTCTGAACTGTTTTTCAGAGGTCTTTGTCTGAATGTACTTGTCTTTTTTATGATTGATTTGTTCTTGATTTCACTTGTTTTGCAAAATATAATATTTTTGTTATAATGTGAAAATGTTATAAATAAAGAGGAGTTATTATGATAAAAAAAGGTGCCTTAACAGGCTTGCTCTTGTTTGGAATATTTTTTGGTGCAGGAAACTTGATTTTTCCACCATCTTTGGGTGTTCAGTCGGGTTCTAATTTTTGGCCAGCTATTGGTGGCTTTGTCTTGTCTGGGGTCGGGATTGCTGTATTAACCTTGGTTATTGGGACTCTCAATCCTAAGGGATACATTCATGAGATTTCTCAGAAAATTGCACCTTGGTTTGCTATCGTCTATCTGGTTGCTCTCTATTTGTCCATCGGTCCCTTCTTTGCGATTCCGCGGACTGCAACAGTAGCCTATGAAGTTGGGATATCTCCTTTACTTCCTAAAGATATGACTGGTCTTGGTTTGATTGTTTTCACGACAATTTATTTTGCTGCAGCGTATCTGATTTCTTTAAATCCATCAAAGATTTTAGATCGGATTGGTCGCATTCTAACTCCAGTTTTTGCGATTTTAATTATTGTTTTAATTATACTGGGTGCCTTTAAATATGGTTCAGCAGCACCTCAGCAGGCATCAGCTGCCTACGCTGCATCAGCATTTGGACAAGGCTTCTTGGAAGGATATAATACTTTAGATGCCTTGGCTTCGGTAGCTTTTAGCGTAATTGCTGTAACTACACTGAATCAACTGGGGTTCAAAAATAAAAAAGAATACGTTTCAACTATTTGGATTGTCGGACTAATTGTTGCCCTTGCCTTTAGTGCTATGTATATTGGTTTAGGATATCTAGGTAATCATTTTCCAGTTCCTGCCGAAGTGATTGCTAAGGGCAATGCTGGTGTTTATGTTCTATCTCAAGCTACTCAGGCTATTTTTGGCCCAACGGCTCAAATTTTCCTAGCAGCTATGGTAACAGTGACTTGCTTTACGACCACAGCTGGTTTGATCGTTTCAACAGGAGAGTTCTTTAACAATACTTTCCCGAAAGTATCTTATAAAACTTATGCAACCATCTTTACTTTGATTGGTTATGCCATTGCGAACCTTGGTTTGAATGCGATTATCCAATATTCAGAACCAGTTTTGAAAATTCTTTATCCAGTTACGATTGTGATTGTGATGATCGTTATTGTAAATAAATTCTTACCCTTGTCAAAAATTGGTATGCAAGTGACGGTTGCGCTAGTGACTTTGATTGCTCTTGCAAGCATTTTGGGTTCTTTATTCAAAGTCAAGGAAGTTATGGATGCAATAAATACTTTGCCTTTTGCCCAAGCTTCTTTGCCTTGGTTACTTCCAGCGTTTTTAGGAATTATTTTGTCACTCATTTTACCTGATAAACAAAAAAGTGATTCTTTTGAAATGATCTAGAGTATAATCCTCAAGTTTTTGTGGCTTGGGGATTTTATTTGTTTCAAGCTCTTGTTGAAGTATTTTGTTATAATATTGTTCTAGTGAATAGCTTTTTTTAGAACAGTTAAGATATATTTATTAAACAGCTTTTTATTTTCTTTAAGGAGGTGTGAATTGAAAGAATGAAAAATAAGAAAAGTTTGATTTTAATCCTTGCTTCTTTACCTTTTCTTTCTATTGCCTTTTATTTCTTTATGATTCCTAGGGATTCTCTTCAAAAAGGTCCCATGTATGAGTTGTTAGAAAAGAAAGGTTTTGTCTACGTTGAAAGCCGATATCATAGTGTCAAAGGAATTGATTTTAAAAATAAAGAGGCTTTTGAAAATGACCAATACCTTATAAAAAACGGAAAATTATATGATGGCGTTGGGGAAAAAGATGCAAAAGATCGATTTGACCAGCTTCTTTTAGATGAGTTTTCATTTATCTTGTCTCACCCTAAATTGACGAGCGATCAAATATTTATAGAAAGTTATCAGTTCACACTTTCGGCAGATGAAGTTATCAATAAGGATCTGCTGAAGGAAAGGCATATACCAAAACTTGAACGACTTTATTCAATTTATCAAGATAGTTTTAAAAAAGTGAGGATTAGCTTTAATAAAGAAAATTTACCTACGAAAGTTGAACTTTATTATGAGGGTGAAAATGGTCTAGCTTGGTATAGCTGGCGAACCTATTCCTATCCTTACAAGAATGAAGCTGATTTTAAAGAAGACTTGGATAGTGTTTACAAGATATACAAGGATCAACAGAAAATAGAAGCAGATAAAAAGAAAAGTAAAAAGTAGGATTTCTTATAATAGATAATTACCTTCATAACAAAAGGAGTGAGAATGTTTAAAAAATGGTCAAGTTATATTAGGGCTTGCATAGCTCTATTTATTTTTATTGTCCTAGTCCTCGTAATGCAGAACTTGTTATTTTTTTACACTTCCAAAGCTTCTAGCATTCTTCTGCAAAAACGTTTTGTATTTGTACAGGAAGTGACAGATGTAGAAGAGGAGTTCTATTCGAAAGGAATTGCATTTGATTTAAAGAAAAGGGAATTCTTTGATACTAGTAATGGATGGGCCATTAAAGATGGGCAAGAGTATAGCAAGTATGGGCGAGAAGATGCGCAAGATTCTTATAATAAGGCTCTATACAGCGAAGTTACCTCAGCTCTCCTTACCCTTAAGGTGACGCCCAATCAAATTAAGAATGCAAATTATGAAATCATCATGTCCCCAGAGACTCTTGTGAATAAATCGCTCTACAAAGCTAAAAGATCTCCAGAATTTGAAGAATTGTTTATGGATAAAGAGCTTGGCTTTAGCAAAGTTCGGATATCTTTTAATAAAGATTTTCTTCCTACAAAAATTGATTATTTTTACAAAGGACAAAAAGGTTTCAAGTGGTACACCAAACGATTGTATTCCTATCCTTATGAAAATGACGCAGATTTTGAAAAGTATTTAAATAGTTATCTTGAATATCTTAAAGAATGGAATAAAGAATATGAAGCAGAAAGAGAAGAAGAGGAATCCTAAAATGAATAAAAAGTTCTTTATCAAGATATCAAATTCAAGTTTTCTCAAATCGATCTCCCTATTTTTAGGGAGATTTTTATTTTATACTAGAGTCATAAAAAAACAAACCTAAAGGAGAATCTTATGAAATTCAATACAAATCAAAAATATACCCGCTGGTCAATCCGTCGTTTAAGCGTGGGTGTGGCTTCCGTCGTTGTTGCCAGTGGTTTCTTTTTGCTAGTTGGTCAACCAAATACCGTACATGCAGATGATCTCACTTCAACTCCTACTAAAGTTCTTCAAGAAGATTCGTCATTATTAGAAAAGAATAAGTTGCCAGAGACAGCTTTAAAAGAAGAAATGGATTCTGCTCTACCTGCAAATCAGTCAGCTACTAAGGAAGAGGTTGATGAAACTATTTCTCTAGATAAGTCTAGCCTAGCTCCTAAGGAAGAAGTGGTAAAACCCAAAGAAGAACAGACTATAGCAGAAGTTAGCAATCAAAAAGAAGAAGCTAAACCGGAGGCAACTCTTGTTGAAGTTTCAAACCAAGATCGTGAAGCGACTACTTCTCAATCGGTAACGACTCCAGATGAAGTTAGAAAAGGAGTTGAAGAAAATACTAAGGACTCAGTAGATGTTCCGGCCAGCTATTTAGAAAAAGCGAATGTTCCTGGTCCATTCTTGGCAGGTGTTAATCAAGTTATTCCGTATGAAGCTTTCGGTGGAGACGGCATGTTGACGCGTCTCTTACTCAAATCTTCTGACAAAGCCCCATGGTCAGATAATGGTTCGGCTAAAAATCCTGCTCTCTTGCCGCTTGAAGGCTTAGCGAAGGGTCAATACTTCTACGAAGTGGATTTGAACGGCAATACTACAGGTAAAGATGGACAAGCTCTTCTTGACCAACTTCGCACTAATGGAACATATGCTTACCAAGCGACTGTTAAAGTCTATGGTGCTAAAGATGGAAAAGCAGATTTAACCAATCTCGTAGCTACAAAAAATGTAACTGTTAACTTGAACGGCCTTGTTTCAAAAGAAGCAGTCAAAGACTCAGTCACCAAAAATATTAAAGACCATATTGATGTCCCAGCCAGCTATTTAGAAAAAGCAAACGTTCCTGGTCCATTCTTGGCTGGTGTCAATCAAGTTATTCCGTATGAAGCTTTCGGTGGAGATGGTATGTTGACTCGCCTCTTGTTAAAAGCCTCAGACAAAGCCCCATGGTCAGATAATGGTTCGGCTAAAAATCCTGCTCTATTGCCGCTTGAAGGCTTAGCGAAAGGTCAATACTTCTACGAAGTAGATTTGAACGGCAATACTACAGGTAAAGACGGGCAAGCCCTTCTTGACCAACTTCGCCTTAATGGCACTCATGCTTACCAAGCGACTGTCAAAGTCTATGGTGCTAAAGATGGAAAAGCAGATTTAACCAATCTCGTAGCTACAAAAGATGTAACTGTTAGTTTAAATGGCCTTGTTTCAAAAGAAGCAGTCAAAGACTCAG
>NZ_KZ672792.1:0-34672 GCF_001811085.1 Streptococcus sp. HMSC062B01 | reverse complement strand
TAGCTTTTTTTATTATTCTTCTTTTTCTTTGACTATCAAATTCTTCAGATAGAATTCCTCACCATTGTTTCTAGCTACCAAACCGACTATTGCCAATTGAATTAAGTCGTTTGCAAAGTTGCGAACATGAGTTGCCGCACTTCTGCTAATTTCTTTTTTGGAAAATTTTTGTCTTAACTGTTTATAATTACGCCCCTCCTTTTTAAAAAAGTCAGTTTCTTGTAGATATTTTTGTACATTTTCTAAGTTAGCCAGAATGCCGAGATGGAAAGCGGTAGAAATAAAGGTTCTATCAAAAGGCTGGGCACAAACACTTCTAAACTCGACAGTCCCTCTTGTTGTTAAATCTTGATACTGATAACTTCTGTGATTTTCAAAATCTTCTTGCTTCGGTGTTAATTCTACTGTTTCACCTGACAGATTGTATGCTTTAATTTTTTCATGACTTAAATAGTCAATTGCAGGAATTGGAAAGAAATAGTAGTCTTGATTACCTCTTTTAGCTGTGAAAATTGCAGATTTGCTAAGATAAGAAAAAAATTCATCTTCGTTTTGGAAATCTTTTAGATTGACACCTGCATTTTCTTGCAAGATTCCATGCATAGATTGTTCCCAAAAAATATCTCGCGCAATTTTTGTATTCCATGAAGAATCTGGAAATTCAGAATTGGCAAAAAGATATGCTTTGGCTGCTTCAATTTGATTAAAAACATTAATAACACTTATAAAGTTTTCTTTAGAAACATCTAGTTGAATTTGATTTCCACAGATAAATGCTCCATATTCAGGATAAGAATGCAGGTCTTTTAATTTTAAAGTCTTGCTCATTGATAAATACTGCATTAACATTTCATAGCGAGGCGATTGAACCGGACTATTGTCATTTTTATCCCAAAAAGGATGAATTCCTTTTCCTTGCAATTCATGGTCATCTTCACCCAAAATAGATTGGATAACACTTAGATATTCTGTGAATCGATCTTCCACTTCTTGAATCTTTGTAGCTTTTTCAAACGCGAATTCTAAAATATTGTATGAAACTTCAAATAGAATTCTATCTTCATTTTCTTTAGACTTTATCTGGATTGGGTTTCCAACTCTATCAAACTTCTCTGCTTCAAAGGAATGCTGATCAATAAGGCGCTTTAGCAAGTTCTTAGCTATATTTATATCAGTTGCTTCTCCCTGACAATTTACAATAGGAAATTCCAATTCAATACCTACATAGATAGTTGGATTTTCTTTAATATTTTTTAAATATCGATCTTTTAATAGCTGTATTGCATTAGTCATTTTTAATTCCTATGATTTATCCTTGATATTTATTTCACTAAAAGCGTAGTTTCGATAGAACTTACTTTATTCTATTTCTCAGCTCCTTCCGTTTTTTAATATTCCTTTGAAGGAATCCGAAGGAGATCTTTAGAAGAATCTTTCTTGGTATTTGAGTATTATAACAAATTTTCTATTTTTTTCCTATATTCAAGCAAAAACGCCTGCTTACGAAATTGTTTTTTATCAAAAAACAATTTCGTAAACAAGCGTCTACCTATCATCTCACTATATGATGAGTGTTCCCGCTAGGAAAAATCCTAGCGGTAGACCAGAGCTAGACTAAGAATAGAACATCTATTCCATCATCATAACACTCAACAAAGATTGATGATCTTATACTAATTCGATGATTGCCATCGGAGCAGCATCTCCACGACGTGGTTCAGTTTTAAGGATACGAGTATATCCACCATTGCGTTCTGCATAACGAGGTGCTAATTCAGAGAACAATTTTTGAAGTGCAGTAGTTGAAGTATATTTTTCAGTTGCTTCATCATAGTTTTCTGATGCAATTTCGTTACGAACAAAAGCAGCTGCTTGACGACGAGCATGCAAGTCACCACGTTTACCCAAGGTAATCATTTTTTCAACTGTTTTACGGATTTCTTTTGCACGAGCTTCTGTTGTTACGATTGATTCGTTGATAATCAAGTCAGTAGTCAAATCACGAAGCATTGCTTTACGTTGTGAGCTAGTGCGTCCTAATTTACGGTAAGCCATGTATTCCTCCTTTATTTATCGTTTTTTAACCCTAGACCTAAATCTGTTAGTTTAACTTTAACTTCTTCAAGACTCTTACGACCAAGGTTTCGAACTTTCATCATTTCAGGCTCAGTTTTTTCTGTCAAATCGTAAACTGTGTTAATACCAGCACGTTTCAAACAGTTATAAGAGCGAACAGACAAATCTAGTTCTTCAATAGTGCGTTCCAAAACATGATCATCTGAGCTCTTATCTACTTCTTTCATCACGTCAGTTGCTTTAGCTACCTCAGTAAGATCAGTAAAGAGATCCAAATGTTCAGTCAAGATACGCGCTGAAAGACCAAGTGCGTCTTCTGGAATGATTGTTCCATTTGTCATAATTTCAAGGGTTAGTTTGTCAAAACCATCATTGCTACCAACACGAGCTGGCTCAACTTGGTAATTAACTTTTGTCACTGGCGTATAGATGGAATCTACAGCGAGTGTCCCCACAGGTGCATCATCACGTTTATTTTGATCAGCTGGAACATAACCACGACCACTGTTGACAGTCATGACTGCTTTAAAGCGTGCTCCCTCACCGATTGTAAAGAGATAATGATCTGGGTTTACAATTTCGATATCGCTATCTGTCAAAATGTCTCCAGCAGTAATTTCTGCAGGACCTTCAACATCAAGTTCAATCATCTTTTCGTCTTGGACGTAAGATTTTACAGCAATACCTTTGATGTTAAGAATAATTTGCATAACATCTTCACGGACACCTGGGATAGTATCAAATTCGTGCAATACTCCTTCAATATTGATAGAAGTAACTGCTGCTCCTGGTAATGAAGCCAACAAGACACGACGAAGTGAGTTCCCAAGAGTTGTACCATAACCACGTTCAAGCGGTTCTACTACAAACTTGCCATAATCTTTATTTTCATCAATTTTTGTTATATTTGGTTTTTCAAACTCAATCATTTAGTTAACTCCCTCTTAAACGAAAAGCAGTGTAATTGTTGGTGATTATACACGGCGACGTTTTGGAGGACGAGCACCATTGTGTGGTACAGGAGTCACATCACGAATAGCTGTTACTTCAAGACCAGCGGCAGCAAGAGCACGAATAGCTGACTCACGACCAGAACCTGGACCTTTTACAGTAACTTCAACTGATTTAAGACCGTGTTCTTGTGCAGATTTAGCAGCTGCTTCAGATGCCATTTGGGCAGCAAATGGTGTAGATTTACGAGAACCTTTAAAACCAAGAGCACCAGCAGATGACCAAGCAATCGCATTACCATGCACATCAGTAATCATAACAATAGTGTTATTAAATGTAGCGTGAATATGTGCAATACCAGATTCGATATTTTTTTTCACACGACGTTTACGCGTTGGTTTAGCCAAGACTTTTTACCTCCTTATATTATTTTTTCTTACCAGCAATCGCAACAGCTTTACCTTTACGAGTGCGAGCGTTATTTTTAGTGTTTTGTCCACGAACAGGAAGTCCACGACGATGACGGATTCCACGATATGAACCGATTTCCATCAAACGTTTGATGTTTAGGTTTACTTCACGGCGAAGGTCACCTTCAACTTTGATCGCATCCACTTCACGACGGATAGCGTCTTCTTGATCAGGTGTCAAGTCTTTTACACGAACGTCTTCAGAAACTCCAGCAGCAGCTAAAATTTTCTTAGATGTTGGAAGACCGATACCATATACGTAAGTAAGTGATACGACTACACGTTTGTCATTTGGAATATCAACTCCAGCAATACGAGCCATGTTTTCTCCTTTCTAATTAACCTTGACGTTGTTTGTGTTTTGGATTTGCAGGGCAAATAACCATAACACGACCATTACGACGAATAACTTTACAGTATTCGCAAATTGGTTTGACCGATGGTCTTACTTTCATTTCTTAATCCTCCAAGTTTTTCCATTATTTAAAGCGGTAGGTGATCCGTCCACGAGTCAAATCATACGGACTCATTTCGACAGTAACACGGTCTCCCGCTAAAATACGAATATAGTTTTTACGAATTTTACCAGAAACTGTTGCTAAAATCTGATGTCCATTTTCAAGTTCAACCGTAAACATTGCGTTTGGCATAGTATCAATTACCTTGCCTTCGACTTCGATCACATCATCTTTTGCCACGCAAAAGTACCTCCCTAAATTTTGATTCATCACCTCTGGACACAGAGGTAACAATTATAAGTCAGACTAATTCATTGTATCACTACTTGTCAAATATTGCAAGCGTGAAAAACGCTTTTATTTCAATTTTTCCAAGACTTTTTCGATATCTGAAAATACATCATTAATATCTTGATTACCTTGGATATCATGGACTAATTTTAGTTCTCTGTAGTGTGCTAAAATAGGCTTGCCTTGAGCAATATTTACATCCAAACGGCGCTTAACTGTTTCAGGTTTATCGTCTTCCCTTTGGTAATAATCTTCTTCATTGTAGTTTGCTGGCGGATTAAAGATCTTATGGAAAGTTTCGCCAGTTTGACGGTGAATGATTCTTCCACTTAAACGCTCTAAGAGGCAACTTGGATCAACTTCAATATTGATGACACCATCAAGATCAATGCCAAGATCTTTTAAAATAGCATCTAAAGCGTAGGCTTGATCAATAGTACGAGGATAACCGTCCAAAAGGAAGCCTGTTTCTTTAATATCTTCTTGAGACAAACGTTCTTTTACAATTCCATTGGTAACTTCATCCGGAACCAGTTCACCTTTGTCAATATATGATTTAGCGAGCACGCCCATCTCAGTTTGATTAGCCATTGCAGCGCGGAACATATCACCTGTAGAAATATGTGCTACCTTAAATTTTTCAACGATTTTCGCTGCTTGAGTTCCCTTACCTGCACCAGGTAAGCCCATAATCAAAAGATTCATGTTGATTCTCCTTTTTTGTTTTTCCATAAATCTATTAAACCGGTTAATAAACTTATCCAAAAACAAAATAGAAGGCTGACTAAGTCAACCTATTTCTATTTTGTTGTTGTATTCATAAAGCCGGTATATTTTCTCTTCAGTAAATATCCTTCCAATTGTTTCATTCCTTCGATACCAGTGGCAATGATGATCAAAAGACTGGTACCTCCCAAAGCGACTGTATCTGATAAACCAAATAAGTCTTTTGCAATGATCGGGATGATTGAAATAAAACCTAGGAATAATGAACCAACAGTAGCCAATCGGCGAAGTAGTTTCGACATAAATTGCTCAGTTCCTTTTCCTGGACGTACTCCTGGAATATAGGCACCACTCTTTTGTAGATTTTCAGCTGCTTTTTCTGGATTAATCTGTACAAAGGTATAGAAGAATGTAAACAGAATAATCAGCAAAGCATACATAGCAATACCTGTTGGTGTTGTTGTCGCAAGCAAAGACTGAGCTGTACGAACCCATCCCCAATCATTACCAGATGCGCTTAAAAACTGTAGAACAGCTGCCGGCGCGGCAGTGATTGAACTTGCAAAGATTACCGGAATAACTCCTGCTGGATTGACCTTCAAAGGAAGATATGAACTGGAAGGAGCACCTTGGGCAATCTTTGTATATTGGATTGGGATTTTGTATTCTGCTTGTTGTACATAAGTTGTAAAGTAGACAATGAGTAAAACCGCTACAATCAAACAAGCTACAAAGATGATTGAAGATTGCAATCTGTCACTTGGTACATTGACAAAGTAATCTTCATAAATACCTTTAACCATCTCCGGAATTGATGCAACAATCCCGGCAAAGATAATCATAGATACACCATTTCCATAGCCCTTATCAGTAATTTGTTCACCAAGCCAAACAACAATCATTGATCCAGTTGTTAAGATAGATCCAATGAATAGGTAGGTTTGCCAGTTAGGTGCCGCAACTAGTTTAGTACTAGACAAGGCATTAAAACCAGCAGTAATACCGATAGATTGTACAAAAGCAAGTGCTAAGGAAATATAGCGTGTTGCTTGATTTAACTTTCTACGGCCTACTTCACCTTGTTTACCCCATTCAACAAACTTCGGTAACAAATCCATTTGAAGGAGTTGCACCACGATGGAAGCTGTGATATATGGGCTCACCCCTAGCGCAAATACTGAAAAGTTTTTCATGGCATTACCTGACACCAAGCTTAGCATGTTCAGGAATGACAAGCCACTTAAGGCTTCTAAACTTTTTGCATTTACACCAGGAACAGTGATTGTAGTACCAATACGAAAGACTAAGATAATAAAAATAGTAAATAAAATCTTAGAGCGTACTTGCTTTATCTTAAATGCGTCTTTTAATAGTTTGAAAAACATAGGTCACCTCTCTTAGATGACTTCCACTGAACCACCTTTAGCAGTGATAGCTTCTTCAGCAGATTTAGAGAATTTAGCTGCTTTAACAGTCAATTTCTTTGTCAATTCTCCGTTACCAAGAATTTTAACGCCAGATTTTTCAGCTTTTACAATACCTGATTCAACAAGCACAACTGGTGTTACTTCTGCACCGTCTTCAAAAGCATTCAACTGATCAAGGTTAACGATAGCATACTCTTTGCGGTTTACGTTCAAGAAACCACGTTTTGGAAGACGACGGAACAATGGAGTTTGTCCACCTTCAAAACCAAGACGAACACCGCCACCGCTACGAGCTTTTTGACCTTTTTGACCACGGCCAGCTGTCTTACCGTTACCAGATGAAGTACCACGACCAACACGGTTACGGACTTTACGAGAACCTGCAGCAGGTTGTAATTCATGAAGTTTCATTATTTATTTTCTCCTCTTTTGTAAAATGCTAGCGCTCATATAGGAGAAAAGGTGTCTCCTATACAAACTCGCCTATACATATATTTAGTTTTAGGGGCTGAGAAAAACCCATCCCCTAATGTATTTTAAATTTAAAGTTGTTAAACCAGCAAAGCTTATTTAACTTCTTCAACAGTTACCAAGTGAGATACTGCAGTAATCATACCACGTACTGCTGGGTTATCTTCTTTAATAACTGAGCTGTTCAATTTGCCAAGTCCAAGTGCTACAACAGTTTTGCGTTGTGACGGAATGCGTCCGATTGGAGACTTAGTCAAAGTAATTTTAATTTGAGCCATGTGATCCCCTTTCTTATGCCAAGTCAGAAACTGAAATACCACGAAGGGCAGCAACTTCTTCAGCGCGTTTTAATTGTTTCAAACCTTCAACAGTTGCTCGAACAATGTTGATTGGAGTGTTAGAACCAAGTGATTTAGATGTTACATCTGCCACACCTGCCAATTCGATAACGGCACGAACAGCGCCGCCGGCAGCAACTCCAGAACCTTCCACAGCAGGTTTCAACAATACTTTAGCTCCACCAAATTCTGAAAGAACTTCGTGAGGAATTGTTGTGCCAACCATTGGTACTTCAATCAAGTTTTTCTTCGCATCTTCAACTGCCTTGCGAATAGCTTCTGGTACTTCTTGAGCTTTACCAGTACCGAAGCCTACACGACCATTGCGGTCACCGACAACTACAAGAGCTGCAAAACGAAGACGACGTCCACCTTTAACAACTTTAGTAACACGGTTAATCGCAACTACGCGTTCTTCAAGTTCAACTGCATTGTCTTTAAATGCCATTTTCTAGTGTCCTCCCTATTAGAATTTCAATCCGTTTTCACGAGCTGCATCAGCCAAAGCTTTTACACGTCCGTGATAGAGATATCCACCGCGGTCAAACACCACTTCAGAAATACCTTTAGCAACTGCACGTTCAGCAACGAGTTTACCAACAACAACGGCTTGTTCAGTCTTAGTTCCTTTTGAAACTTCTTTGTCAAGAGTTGAAGCGCTTGCGAGCGTTACACCCGCTACGTCATCAATCACTTGAGCGTAGATGCCTGTATTAGAACGGAATACGTTCAAACGTGGGCGATCAGCAGTTCCAGAGAGTTTTCCGCGAACACGACGGTGGCGTTTTTGGCGGACTTTGTTTTTATCTGGTTTCGTAATCACAATTTTCACCTCTTATTATTAATCTTGTGCTTAAGCACAAAGTTGGAAACAAAGGATAGGGTTGAAGATCAACCGAATCACATTATTTACCAGTTTTACCTTCTTTACGGCGAACAAATTCACCAACGTAGCGGATACCTTTACCTTTATATGGTTCTGGAGCACGTAAGCTACGAACGTAAGCAGCTGTTTGTCCAACAGCTTCTTTTGAAATTCCGCTGATAACGATAGTCGTTGGATTTGGAAGTTCAAAAGTAATTCCTTCTGGAGCTTCAACTTCGTCTGGGTGAGATTTACCAACAGCCAAGACAAGTTTCTTTCCTTGAAGTTGTGCACGGTAACCAACCCCACGCATTTCAAGTTCTTTCTTGAATCCTTCTGAAACACCAATAACCATGTTGTTCAAAAGGGCACGAGTTGTTCCGTGGATAGTTTTCATTTCTTTTGAATCGTTTGGACGGTGAAGTGTTACTTCTGTACCTTCCACACGGATTTCAATATCTTTTGAGAACTCACGAGTAAGTTCTCCTTTAGGTCCTTTTACAGTTACAACGTTGCCATTGTTAGTGATTTCAACACCAGCAGGCAACACAATAACTTTATTACCAATACGTGACATGTTTATTTTCTCCTGTTAAATTGTCAGGCCATGACGGCCAGTTTTCACGGGGGGCATTCGGATTAGAGCAAACCTAGTTTCTTTCGAAAAGCTTTGACAAACTCCTGATATTCTGTCAATACATCAATAGCCGCAGGACTATAACCAATTTCACATAAAAGAGATACAAGGTCATCTTTTGACAATTCAGCCAAAGCGTCTTCTGCAACAATAAGTTTTTCATTCAATTCAGTAGCTTTCATCTTTTTCTCCTAAACTAATTTACTCTCTATTTAGCTGATCAGTAAATCAGCTAAATTGAACACGAGCTATGGTCTGTGTGAAAAAGACAAATCTTCCTAGAGTGTTAACACTCTTTGTCAGATTTCCTATTTTCACATTGCCCATGACGCTCTTTGTATCTTGATTTTACCAAACGTAAGCGATAATCTCACCACCAACATTCTTTTGGCGTGCTTCTTTATCAGTAAGCAAACCTTCAGAAGTTGAAAGGATAGCAATTCCAAGTCCGTTTAATACTTTTGGAAGATCTTCACGTTTTTTGTAAACACGAAGTCCTGGTTTAGAAACACGTTTCAAACCTGTGATAACTTTTTCACCATTTTGTCCGTATTTAAGAAATACACGGATGATGCCTTGTTTGTCATCTTCGATAAATTCAACGTTTTTTACAAAACCTTCGCGTTTAAGGATTTCTGCAATCCCTTTTTTAATATTTGATGCAGGTACTTCAAGCACTTCATGGTTTGCTTGGTTAGCATTACGAATGCGTGTCAAAAAGTCTGCAATTGGGTCAGTCATAACCATTTTTTATTTCTCCTCTTACTAGTAGTTTGCAAGTTGCACTTGCTAGTTAATACATGATACAAAGAGCGTAACAGCAAGAGCAAAAATAGGCAATTTGATGCAGGAGCGATGCTCCAAAGAAAATTGGTCTTTTTTGCCAAAGCTGTTGCTCGTGTTCAAATTGGCAAGCCCAACTGAACCCGGGCTAAACTCTGTGTGAAAAAGATAAACTTTCCTAGAAACTTCAGTTTCTTCGTCAAGTTTCCTATTTTCACTTGGAGTTTTGACGCCCTTGATATCTTAAATTACCAAGATGCTTTGGTAACGCCAGGAATTTGTCCTTTGTATGCTAATTCACGGAAGCAAACACGGCAAAGTTTAAACTTGCGGTATACAGAATGTGGACGGCCACATTTTTCACAACGAGTATAAGCTTGCGTAGAGAACTTAGCTGGGCGTTTGTTCTTAGCAATCATTGATTTTTTAGCCATTTGTTTTACCTCCTATATTATTTTGCAAAAGGCATTCCAAGGCCTGTAAGCAATTCGCGTGACTCTTCGTCAGTGTTAGCAGTTGTAACGATAACGATGTCAAGACCACGAGTCTTATCAACGTCATCAAAATTGATTTCTGGGAAGATCAGTTGTTCTTTCACACCAAGTGTGTAGTTTCCGCGTCCATCAAAAGATTTTGTTGGAACACCGTGGAAATCACGGACACGTGGAAGAGAAACTGAAACCAATTTATCCAAGAATTCATACATACGTTCGCCACGAAGGGTTACTTTAGCACCGATCGCTACACCTTCACGAAGACGGAAGCCGGCGATTGATTTTTTAGCTTTAGTGATAAGTGGTTTTTGACCTGAGATAAGAGCCAATTCTTCAGCAGCTTTTTCAAGGTTTTTAGCGTTTGACACAGCATCACCGACACCCATGTTCAAAACGATTTTATCCACTTTTGGCACAGCCATAACAGATGAGTAGTTGAACTTCTCAGTCAAAGCAGGAACTACTTCTTTAAGATATTTTTCTTTTAAACGATTTGCCATTATACTTCTCCTTTCCTTCGTGATTAGTCAAGCACTTCGCCTGATTTTTTGTTATAACGAACTTTTTTGCCGTCTACAAATTTGTAGCCAACACGTCCTGCAACTCCATTTTTATCCAAAACTTGAACGTTTGAAACATGGATTGGTGCTTCTTTTTCCACGATAGCACCTTGAGGGTGTTCGTTATTAGGTTTTTGGTGTTTTTTAACGATGTTTACACCTTCAACAACAACTTTGTTAACTTTTGGAAGTGCTGTTACGACAAGAGCTTCGACACCCTTATCTTTTCCAGCGATAACACGAACTTTGTCGCCTTTTTTTACAAACATTGGGTTCTCCTTTGATTTCTTACGCCCTTAATGGGCACCCTGGATAAATCCAGGGGACTAGTTTGTTTTTGATTAAAGTACTTCTGGGGCAAGTGATACGATCTTCATGAAGCCACCGTCACGCAATTCACGTGCAACAGGACCGAAGATACGAGTTCCGCGAGGAGTTTTGTCTTCACGGATAATTACCGCAGCATTTTCGTCAAATTTGATGTATGAACCATCTTTACGACGAGCGCCTGATTTAGTACGAACGATAACAGCTTTTACAACGTCACCTTTTTTAACCGCACCACCAGGAGTAGCTTGTTTTACAGATGCAACGATTACATCACCGATGTTAGCAAACTTACGTCCTGAACCACCAAGAACTTTGATTGTCAGGATTTCGCGAGCACCACTGTTATCGGCAACTTTCAAACGAGTTTCTGTTTGAATCATTTAAGTTTTCTCCTTTCTGGTTTGATTAGATGATTACCGCTTCTTCAACAACTTCTACAAGACGGAAGCGTTTTGTAGCTGAAAGCGGACGAGTTTCCATGATACGAACGATATCGCCTTCTTTGGCAACATTGTTTTCATCATGTGCTTTGTACTTCTTAGAGTAGTTAATACGTTTACCATAGACTGGGTGGTTACGTTTAGTTTCAACTACAACTGTGATTGTTTTGTCCATTTTGTCAGAAACAACGCGTCCGACAAGAACTTTACGATTATTGCGTTCCATTGAAATTCTCCTTCCCTAGTCTATTATTTAACTTCTGATTGAATAGTTTTGATACGAGCGATTTGTTTTTTCACTTCTTTCAAGCGAGCAGTTTGCTCTAATTGACCAGCAGCTGCTTGGAAACGAAGCTCAAACAATTCTTTCTTCAATTCATTTTCACGCTTCGCGAGTTCTTCTTGAGAAAGACCACGAAGTTCTTTAACAAATTCTTTTACTTCATTAAGTTTCATGCCTTCTCCTTATTCTGCTTCACGTTTCACGAACTTACATTTAACTGGTAACTTGTGGCTTGCAAGACGAAGCGCTTCACGAGCGATTTCTTCAGAAACGCCAGCAACTTCAAACATCACTTTACCACGTTTAACTGGTGCTACCCAACCTTCAGGAGCCCCTTTACCAGATCCCATACGTACACCGATAGCTTTTGCAGTGTATGATTTGTGTGGGAAAATCTTAATCCAAACTTTACCACCACGTTTCATGTAACGAGTCATAGCGATACGGGCAGCTTCGATTTGGCGGTTAGTGATCCAGTGGCTAGTAGTTGCTTGAAGACCATATTCTCCAAATGCTACTTCTTTTCCACCTTTGGCTTCACCGCGCATTTTTCCACGGAATTCGCGACGGTGTTTAACACGTTTAGGTACTAACATTGGTTATTTACCTCCTTTAGTGTTTTTACGAGCTGGAAGAATTTCACCACGGTAGATCCATACTTTAACACCAAGTTTACCGTAAGTAGTATCTGCTTCTTCCCAAGCGTAATCGATATCCGCACGAAGTGTGTGAAGAGGAACAGTTCCTTCTGAGTATCCTTCGCTACGAGCAATATCTGCACCGTTCAAACGACCTGATACTTGAGTTTTGATTCCTTTTGCACCTGCACGCATAGTACGTTGGATAGCTTGTTTTTGAGCACGACGGAAAGCGACACGTTGCTCTAATTGACGAGCGATTCCTTCACCAACAAGATGAGCATCCAAATCTGGAGATTTGATTTCAATGATGTTGATGTGAACTTGTTTACCTGTCAATTTGTTAAGTTTTGCACGGAGTGCATCAACATTTGCTCCACCTTTACCGATAACCATACCTGGCTTAGCAGTGTGAAGAGAAACGTTAACTTTGTTTACTGCGCGTTCAATTTCAATAGTTGAAACTGCTGCGTCAGCCAATTCTTTTTGAACGAATTTACGGATTGCAAGATCTTCATGAAGGTAATCCGCGTATTCTTTTTCAGCATACCATTTGGCATCCCAATCACGGATGATGCCGACACGCATACCAATTGGATGTACTTTTTGACCCACGATGTTACCTCCTTATTTTTCTGCAACTACCACAGTAATGTGGCTTGTGCGTTTGTTGATTGGTGAAGCTGAACCTTTAGCGCGCGGACGGAAACGTTTCATAGTTGGTCCTTCGTTTGCGAAAGCTTCAGATACTACCAAGTTAGCTTTTTCCAAACCAAAGTTGTTTTCAGCATTAGCGATTGCAGAGTTCAATACTTTTTCGATAATACCAGCAGCTTTGTTTGGAGTGAATTTCAAGATTGCGATTGCGTCAGCGACGTTTTTACCACGAATGTTGTCAAGAATAAGACGAGATTTACGAGGTGAAACACGCACTGTACGAGCCATTGCTTTAGCTGAAGTAATTTCTGCCATTTATGTTCTCCTTATTTTCTACGTGTTTTCTTGTCGTCTGCAGCGTGACCTTTGTAAGTACGTGTTGGTGCAAATTCACCAAGTTTGTGACCTACCATGTCTTCTTGGATGTAAACAGGTACGTGTTTACGTCCGTCATAAACTGCGATTGTGTAACCAATGAAACTTGGGAAGATCGTTGAACGACGTGACCAAGTTTTGATAACTTTTTTCTTTTCGTCGTTAGCTTGAGCTTCAACTTTTTTCATCAAATGCTCATCGACGAAAGGTCCTTTTTTAAGACTGCGTCCCATTATATATTTTCTCCTTTAAAATAAGTACCACAGCGGCCTGCGCTGACTAAGCAGCGCTACCGAGCTGGCGGATAGATTGTTTTAGATTATTTCTCGTTGCGACGACGAACGATAAGTTTGTCAGATTTCGCTTTTTTGTTACGAGTTTTAAGTCCAAGAGCAGGTTTGCCCCATGGAGTAGATGGCGCTTTACGACCAACTGGTGCTTTACCTTCACCACCACCGTGTGGGTGATCGTTAGGGTTCATTACAGAACCACGAACTGTTGGGCGGATACCTTTCCAACGGTTACGTCCTGCTTTACCAAGGTTTACAAGTCCATGTTGTTCATTTCCGACAACACCAACTGTAGCGCGACAAGTACCAAGAATCATACGAACTTCACCAGATTGAAGACGGACAAGTGTGTACTTACCTTCTTGACCCAATACTTGAGCAGAAGCTCCAGCAGCACGAACCAATTCACCACCACGACCTGGTTTTAACTCGATATTGTGAATCAAAGTACCAACTGGGATGTTAGCAAGTGGAAGAGCATTTCCGACTTTGATATCTGCTTCAGGACCTGAAACGATGCGTTGACCAACTTCAAGACCTTTAGGAGCGATGATATAAGCTTTCACACCGTCAGTGTAGTGAACCAAAGCAATGTTAGCTGAACGATTTGGATCATACTCGATTGTTTTTACAACTGCTTCAACAGCGTCTTTGTTACGTTTGAAGTCGATCAAACGGTAGTGACGCTTGTGACCGCCACCTTGGTGACGAACAGTGATGCGACCGTTGTTGTTACGACCAGCCTTGCTCTTCAATGAAACAAGCAAAGATTTTTCTGGAGTGCTGGTAGTGATTTCAGCGAAATCCAAAGAAGTCATATTACGGCGACCGTTTGTTGTTGGTTTATAAACACGAATTCCCACGATATATCCTCCTTAGATTATTCTGCTTCAGCACCAAACAACTCGATTGCTTTAGAATCAGCTGTTAAAGTGATGATAGCTTTTTTAGTTTTGTTAGTAAAACCAGTGTAACGTCCAACGCGTTTTGCTTTTGGTTTTACATTGATAGTGTTAACGTTAGCAACTTTAACTCCTTCAAAAGCAGCTTCAACAGCTTGCTTAATCAAAAGTTTGTGAGCGCGAGTGTCAACTTCAAATACATATTTTCCTGCTTCAAGCTGAGCCATTGAGCTCTCAGTGATGACAGGTTTTTTGATAACGTCATACAAATTCATTATGCAAGAACCTCCTCAATTTTAGAGATAGCTGCTTGAGTAACAAGAAGTTTGTCGCTGTTTACGATATCAAGAACACTTGCTGTTGTTGCAGTTGCAACCTTAACATTTGGAAGGTTACGTGCTGAAAGTGCAGCGAATTCGTTTCCTTCTTCAAGAATAACAAGTACTTTTGTGTCGATGCTTAGTGCAGCAAGCACTTTTGCAAACTCAGCAGTTTTTGGAGCTGTAAATGAAAGGCTGTCTACAGCTACGAATTTGTTTTCAGCAACTTTTTCAGAGTAAACTGATTTAAGCGCTAATCTACGAACTTTACGTGGAAGTTTGTAAGCATATGAACGAGGAGTTGGGCCGAACACGACACCACCACCACGCCATTGTGGAGAGCGGATAGAACCTTGACGAGCACGTCCAGTTCCTTTTTGACGCCATGGTTTGCGTCCGCCGCCTGATACTGCAGAACGGTTTTTAACAGCGTGAGTTCCTTGACGAAGGCTAGCGCGTTGGCTGATGATAACATCAAAGACAACTGATTCGTTTGGTTCAATACCAAAGATCGCATCGTTCAGAACTACTTCACCAGCTTCTTTACCAGTTTGGTCAAATAATTTTACGTTTGCCATTGTGACTGATTTCCCCTTTCTTTATTATTTACCAGCTTTAACTGCTGACTTGATAGTGATAAGAGATTTCTTAGCACCAGGTACGTTTCCTTTGATAAGGATAACGTTTTTCTCTGGAACAACTTGTGCAATTTCAAGGTTTTGAATTGTCACACGGTTGCCACCCATACGTCCAGCCAAGTGTTTGTTTTTGAAAACACGGTTAGGCGCAACTGGTCCCATTGAACCAGGACGACGGTGGTAACGAGAACCGTGAGCCATTGGACCACGAGATTGACCGTGGCGTTTGATAACACCTTGGAAACCTTTACCTTTTGAAGTTCCTGTTACATCAACAACATCGCCGGCTGCGAAAGTGTCAACAGTGATTTCAGCACCAACTTCTAAGCCTTCAATGTTTTTGAATTCACGAATGAAGCGCTTAGGAGCCGTGTTAGCTTTTGCTACATGTCCTTTAGCAGGTTTGTTACTCAATACGTCGCGAAGATCGTCGAAACCAACTTGAACTGCGTTGTAACCATCTGTTTCAACTGTTTTAACTTGAAGAACAACGTTTGGAGTTGCTTCAATAACAGTTACAGGGATTAATTCGCCAGCTTCAGTGAAGATTTGAGTCATTCCCACTTTTTTCCCTAAGATTCCTTTTGTCATGAGAAAATGTTTCCTTTTCTATTATTTTTTCAAAAAGTTTTTAACGAGCGTTTTTTATGCTCAAACACAAGATACAAAAGGCGTTAAGAACTCGCAGCAAAAATAGGAGATTGATGCAGCGAGCGACGCTCGCAAGGCAATCTATCTTTTTTGCAAAGAGTTTAGCCTGTGTTCGATTGTGCTATTTAGATTAAAGTTTAATCTCTACGTTCACACCACTTGGAAGATCCAATTTCATCAAAGCGTCAACTGTTTTTTGAGTTGGGTTGATGATGTCGATCAAGCGTTTGTGAGTACGCATTTCGAATTGTTCGCGAGAGTCTTTATATTTGTGAGTCGCACGAATGATTGTGTAGAGGCTACGTTCAGTTGGAAGTGGGATTGGACCCGCAACTTCAGCACCTGTACGAGTAGCAGTTTCTACGATTTTTGCAGCCGCTGTGTCAAGTGTACGATGTTCGTATGCTTTCAAACGGATGCGGATTTTTTTGTTTGCCATCTTTTTCTCCTTTTCGTCTATTTAAGATAATAGGCTAGCTCCACAAGAAAACCGACAGGCGGTTGCGTGGCAATGCAACCGAGCGTGTCGCAACCTCTTGCATCAAAGCCACACGCTGTATTTTTACAGCACCATAGTATCTTAACACAAAGATGC
The DNA here is from genome assembly GCF_001811085.1 of Streptococcus sp. HMSC062B01. Taxonomy (NCBI): domain Bacteria; kingdom Bacillati; phylum Bacillota; class Bacilli; order Lactobacillales; family Streptococcaceae; genus Streptococcus; species Streptococcus sp. HMSC062B01. Next base: position 18,006 of record NZ_KZ672792.1, on the reverse strand, counting down.
ATGCATTGCAAGGGATTTGAGAGATTTTTTTAACTATTTTTAATGAAAATGTTTTCTATCCATTTTGTTGTTTATTTTATAGAAGAAAGCTTGACATTTTTGAGATTTTTCTCGTTTTAGTACAAAAGAAAACCACCTTTCAAGGTGGTTTTTGGGAGATTATTATGAAAAAGAAAAGTTTTAGGATTTCTAAACAAAGTTAGGAGATCTTTGTTTATGATTACAGTATAAGGTCTTTAACTTAAAATATCCTTAAGCTTTTTTTAAAAAGTAATAAATTTTCCAGTTCACAGACGTCTTTAACAATAAACGTCGCTCCCGCTTTTTCTAATTCTTCTTTTGTACTAAAGCCGTAAAGAACCCCGATAGACTCAATCTTTTGTATTTGAGCCCCTATAATATCATGCTCACGATCACCGACCATAATTGTTTCGGAGAGATTTTTAATTTTCGTTTTTTCTAAAGCATAACCAATAACATCTGCTTTTTTGCTTCTACTACCATCCATAGTAGCTCCTGCTACAAAGTCAAAATAGTCATACAGATCAAAATGTTTAAGAATTTGAGTTGAAAATTTTTCAGGCTTAGAGGTTGCCACTATCAATTTCTTATCAGCTTGTTTGAGAGAAGACAATATTTCCCGAATCCCTTTATAAACTTCATTTTCATAGAGGCCTTTTTCAGAAAAATATTCACGATAATAAGCCACAGCTTGTATACTTTCTTCCTCTGAAAAACCATAAAAGTGTTCAAAAGAATACTTCAGTGGTGGACCGATGAAAACTCTTAATTCTTTTTTATCTTGCACTTCGATACCAAATTTCTCTAAAGCATAAGCCACAGAATTAGTTATTCCTAACTCAGAGTTGGTCAAAGTCCCATCTAAATCAAATAAGATATTTTGATACATGTTTTTCCCTTTTCTTTTTTAAAAAGGCGGGAAATTTTCCCAGCCTCTTTCATCAATTATAAACTTGACCAGACACTTTCCAAAATATTAGTTTGGTCGCGGTCAGGTCCAACTGAGAAGGTGGAAATACGTACACCAACCAACTCACTTACTCGCCGAACATAGTTGCGAGCATTTTCTGGAAGATCTTCTAACTTACGAACGCCAGTAATATCTTCAGACCATCCAGGAAGCTCTTCGTAAATCGGCTTACAACGTTTAAGCTGTTCCAAACTAGCTGGATAGTGGTCGATTCTTTGGCCATCCAAATCATAGGCTACACAGATCTTGACTGTATCCAGACCACTCAAAACATCGATGGAGTTAAGTGAAAGATTGGTGATCCCTGACACTCGGCGACTATGGCGCATAACAACAGAGTCAAACCAACCAACTCGACGCGGACGGCCTGTTGTTGTACCATACTCATGGCCGACTTCACGTATGCGGTCTCCTACTTCATCGAAAAGCTCTGTCGGGAATGGCCCATCACCAACACGACTTGTATAGGCTTTACAAACACCCACTACTTTGTCAATCTTGCTAGGACCCACACCAGAACCGATCGTTACACCGCCAGCAACAGGATTAGAGGAGGTTACAAATGGATAAGTTCCTTGGTCAATATCTAACATAACTCCTTGAGCCCCTTCAAAGAGCACTCGCTTGCCTTGATCCAGCGCATCGTTTAAGATGACAGAGGTGTCTGTCACATACTGCTTGATTTGTTGCCCATATTCATAGTATTCTTCAAAAATATCATCAAAGTTAATTGCTGTGCTATCGTACAATCTCTCAAAGAGGCGATTTTTCTCAGCTAAATTACGCTCCAAGCGTTCCCTGAAAATGTCTCTATCTAAGAGATCTGCAATCCGGATACCAACACGCGCAGCCTTATCCATATAAGCAGGTCCAATTCCTTTAATAGTAGTTCCAATTTTATTGTCACCTTTGGCCTCTTCCTGCAGGCGATCCAGCTCAATATGATAAGGTAAGATAACATGAGCCCGGTCTGAGATACGAAGATTATCCGTTGTCACACCTTCTTCATGTAAATAATTCAGTTCTTTAACTAGAGATTTAGGATTAACCACCATCCCGTTTCCAATGACTGAGATTTTTTCTGGGAAGAAAATCCCTGATGGAATCAAGTGCAGTTTGTACTTCTTACCGTCAATCACGATGGTATGACCAGCATTGTCACCACCTTGATAACGAGCAATCACTTCGGCATTAGCAGAAAGGAAGTCTGTGATCTTTCCTTTCCCTTCATCTCCCCACTGGGTTCCTACAACAACTACTGATGTCATAATTTTGTCTGAGCTGAGACAGCTCGTCCTTTCTTACATACAAGGCAGGAATCTCACCTGCTGGTATATCTTACACTTTATTATAAGAAATTTATTGCCATTTTTCAAGAAGAGATAGGGATTTCATTTGGATTTTAACTTTTGGAAATGAATTAGTTTTTCACAAAATCTGTTTTTTCTGATATTAATTAGTTTATTTTAAATAAAAGTTCGGATTTTTATTAAAATCGTAGTAGAAATTTGTTTTCTTTTTCCGTTTGTAATAGACTAAAATTACTATCATAGGACGGTGAAACGATGACGATTAATCAATTACTGCAGAAACTGGATACATCAAGCCCTATTCTTCAAGCGACCTTTGGTCTAGAGAGGGAAAATCTCCGAGTTGACTTGGATGGACACTTAGCCCAAACTGCCCATCCAAGTCAACTCGGTTCAAGGAATTTCCACCCAAGCATCCAAACAGACTTCAGCGAGCAACAACTAGAACTAATAACACCTATTGCTCACTCGACTAAGGAAGCTAGGCGCTTACTGGGGGCTATTAGTGACGTGGCGGCCCGCTCGATTGATCAGAACGAGCGCCTCTGGCCTCTGTCCATGCCACCGCAGCTGACTGAAGAGGAGATTGTCATTGCTTGTCTGGAAAACGACTATGAGCGCCACTACCGAGAGGGCTTGGCGGAAAAATATGGCAAAAAACTACAGGCTATCTCTGGTATCCACTACAACATGGAGCTAGGGAAAGATCTAGTCACTGCTCTCTTTCAAGTCAGCTCCTATCAATCACTTAAGGATTTTAAAAACGGCCTCTATCTCAAGCTGGCTCGAAACTTTCTGCGTTTCCGCTGGATCTTAACCTATCTCTACGGTGCTGCACCTTTGGCAGAAACTGGCTTCTACAGTCAGGAAATTTCCCAGCCTATCCGCTCTTTTCGTAACAGCGACTATGGCTATGTCAATGACGAAAATATTCAAGTGTCCTACGCTTCTTTGGAGCAATATGTAACCGATATTGAAAACTACGTTCAGTCAGGCGAGCTCAGCGCTGAAAAAGAATTTTACTCAGCCGTTCGCTTCCGTGGACAGAAGCACAATCGTGCCTATCTGGAGCAAGGTATCACTTATCTAGAATTCCGCTGCTTCGATCTCAATCCTTTTGACCATTTAGGTATTAGCCAAGAAACCTTAGATACCGTCCATCTCTTTTTACTGAGCCTGCTCTGGCTAGATGATGTAGAAAATGTTGATGCGGCATTAAAAGCTGCCCACGACTTGAACCAAAAGATTGCTTGTAGCCATCCACTGACTGCCCTGCCAGATGAGGCAGACAGCTCAGCCCTTCTCCAAGCCATGGAAGAGCTTATCCAGCATTTTGAACTGCCAACTTACTACCAAACCTTACTTCAACATCTTAAGGAGGCGCTACAAAATCCTCAGCTAACCCTATCTGGCCAGCTCCTGCCTCATATCCAGCATGATTCCTTAATGGCCTTTGGGCTAGAAAAAGCAGAGGAATATCACCGCTACGCTTGGACTGCTCCTTATGCCCTCAAAGGCTACGAAAATATGGAACTATCCACCCAGATGCTACTCTTTGATGCTATCCAAAAGGGGCTTAATGTCGAAATTTTAGATGAAAATGACCAATTTCTCAAGCTTTGGCATGGTCGCCATGTGGAATATGTCAAGAACGGCAATATGACCTCCAAGGATAACTATGTCATCCCTCTGGCCATGGCCAATAAAACCGTCACCAAAAAGATTTTGGCTGCAGCTGACTTTCCCGTTCCAGCTGGAGCAGAATTTTCTTCCCTAGAGGATGGACTGGCCTATTACCCTTTGATTAAGGACCGACAAATTGTTGTCAAACCAAAGTCAACTAACTTCGGACTAGGCATCTCCATCTTCCAAGAACCAGCTAGTCTGGAAGCTTATCGCAAGGCTTTGGAAATCGCTTTTTCAGAAGACGCTGCTGTCTTAGTGGAAGAATTTATCGCTGGAACGGAGTACCGCTTCTTTGTCTTAGACGGTCAGTGTGAGGCAGTCCTCTTGCGAGTAGCAGCCAATGTCGTCGGAGACGGTCAGCATACCTTGAGAGAATTGGTTGCCATCAAAAACGACAATCCGCTACGGGGTCGGGATCATCGATCACCGCTTGAAATCATTGAACTGGGGGACATTGAACTGCTCATGCTGGACCAGCAAGGCTATGGACCAGATGATATCCTGCCTGCTGGAGTCAAGGTTGACTTGCGACGCAATTCCAATATTTCTACCGGCGGAGACTCGATTGACGTCACAGACAGCATGCACCCATCTTATAAGGAACTTGCTGCGAACATGGCAAAGGCTATGGGAGCTTGGGCCTGTGGCGTTGACCTGATTATTCCTGACAGCTCTGCTATTTCTACCAAGGAAAATCCTAACTGCACCTGCATCGAGCTCAATTTCAACCCCTCTATGTATATGCACACCTATTGTGCTGAGGGGCCGGGACAAAGCATCACCCCTAAAATACTGGCCAAACTTTTCCCAGAAATGGACCTGTAAAATAAGAAAACGCAGAAGATGTCCCTGCGTTTTTTGTTTTGTAACCGAGGTAAAGTTTAAGATGATAACCTAAAAGAATTAAGCTTGATTGCTACTACAAGTTTAAAATTTCTTTAAGCCCTCTTCACAAACTTGAAAAAACAAGCGCAAGCCTGCGCCCCTTTCTCTATTTTGTGTTAAAATAAAAGGTATGGACAAAATTATCAAAACTATCTCAGAAAATGGCTCTTTCCGTGCTTATGTGCTGGATAGCACAGAGACGGTTCGGACCGCTCAAGAAAAACATCAAACTCAAGCCAGTTCTACTGTTGCACTTGGCCGCACACTGATTGCCAGCCAGATTTTGGCTGCAAATGAAAAAGGCCAGACCAAGATTACCGTCAAGGTTCTCGGAACCAGCTCACTAGGCGCGATTATCACAGTGGCAGATACAGAGGGTAATGTCAAAGGTTATGTACAGAATCCCGGTGTAGATATCAAAAAGACAGCTACTGGCGAAGTACTGGTTGGTCCTTTTGTTGGCCAAGGCGAATTCCTCGTTATCACGGACTACGGTACGGGCAATCCATACAACTCCATGACTCCTCTCATCTCTGGAGAAATCGGCGAAGACCTAGCTTTCTACCTAACTGAAAGCCAGCAAACACCTTCCGCTGTTGGTCTCAATGTTCTCTTAGATGAGAACGACAAAGTCAAGGTTGCCGGTGGTTTCTTGGTACAAGTTCTGCCTGGTGCTAAAGAAGCTGAAATTGCCCGCTTTGAGAAGCGAATCCAAGAAATGCCTGCCATATCAAAACTGCTGGAATCAGATGACCATATCGAAGCTCTGCTGGCTGCCATCTATGGTGATGAGCCATACAAACGCCTGTCTGAAGAAGAAATCCGCTTCCAGTGCGACTGTAGCAAAGAGCGCTTTATGAATGCCTTGGCTACCTTGCCAAAGACTGACTTGGAAGAGATGCGTGACCAGGACCAAGGAGCTGAAATCGTCTGTCAATTCTGCCAGACTGCCTATCACTTTGACCAAAATGACCTGGAGGAACTGATTCGTGACAAATCTTAATACCCCTTTTATGATCGGAAATGTCGAAATTCCCAACCGCACAGTTCTGGCACCTATGGCCGGCGTAACCAACTCTGCTTTCCGGACCATTGCCAAAGAGCTGGGAGCGGGCCTGGTCGTGATGGAAATGGTCTCTGACAAGGGCATCCAGTATAACAACGAAAAAACCCTCCACATGCTCCACATTGATGAGGGAGAAAATCCCGTTTCTATCCAACTTTTCGGTAGCGACGAGGACAGCTTAGCCCGCGCAGCAGAATTTATCCAAGAAAACACTAAAACGGACATCGTTGATATCAATATGGGCTGCCCGGTCAATAAAATCGTTAAAAATGAAGCTGGAGCTATGTGGCTTAAAGATCCCGAAAAAATCTACAAAATCATCAACAAGGTCCAATCCGTGCTAGATATTCCCCTGACAGTCAAGATGCGGACAGGTTGGTCCGACAGTTCACTGGCTGTAGAAAATGCCCTGGCAGCTGAAGCCGCCGGAGTCTCAGCCCTAGCTATGCACGGTCGCACCCGTGAGCAAATGTATACTGGCCATGCCGATCTTGAAACCTTGCACGATGTGGCCCAAGCTCTGACTAAGATTCCTTTCATCGCTAACGGAGATATCCGCAGCGTTCAAGAAGCCAAACAACGTATCGAAGAAGTCGGGGCTGATGCTGTTATGGTAGGACGAGCTGCTATGGGCAACCCTTACCTCTTCAATCAGATCAACCACTACTTTGAAACGGGTGAAATCCTTCCGGACTTGACCTTTGAAGATAAAATGAAAATCGCCCACGACCACCTTAAACGTTTGATTGATCTCAAAGGGGAACATATTGCCGTTCGAGAATTCCGGGGCCTAGCTCCACACTACCTGCGTGGAACATCCGGAGCTGCTAAACTACGAGGAGCGATTTCTCAAGCAAACACCCTTGCTGAAATTGAAGAGCTCTTGCAAATTCAAAAATAAAACAAAAGGAAGCCAATCGGACTTCCTTTTTGTTCTGTTTAGGGTTGAGTCACCACAACACTTGTTACTGAACCATCTGCTCCTGTTGTAATCTGCAGATTGGCATTACCTTGCCCGCTCAACTGCGCATTGTATTTGCCATCATCCAGCGTATAAGAGTAGGAAGCGATGGAATAATTAGCTGTCTTTCCATCTGCAGACTGGACTGTGAATTGGCCGTTACCCGATACCGTCACAGTATTTCCATTAGCATCCTTCCAAGTACCAGCAGCCGCTGAGAAATCCCCATCCACCATAGTCAAGACACCTTTATAGCGAGCATTGCTGGCTGCCTGCTTATTCTGAAGCTGGCGATTGCTTTCCGATGCTTGAGCTGGTTGAGTTGCTTGATTCTGAGTATTTTGTCGACCTGAAGCTTGCTGCGGTTGCGTTTGTTGGGCTTGAGGCGCTTCTACAGTAGACTGTTGCTGACTGGCAGAAGCTTCGACTTGTCCAGACTGGCCAACTGCTCCTTCTGAAGAAGGTCGATTGCTAGCCTTAGAAGAAGAACTAGCCTTGCTGGATGACGCAACTTTTGAGCTAGAGGAAGTCTGAACAGTCTTGCTAGAACTAGTACTTGTTGTACTTTCTTCTTTCTTACCACATGCCCCTAAAAGCAGACCAGAAGCTAGAACTACAACTGCCATCATTTTTGTATAAGTACGTGTTTTCATCTTTTGCCTCCTTGTAACATTTAGAAATCTTTTTGTAATGTAATTGTAATACTATGTTTTTTATTTGTCAATCATTTATATAAAATTCTTTAAAAAGTTTCTACCCAAGCAAGTTCAAGCTTCTCATGCTACTTCTTTTGTCATGAGAAATTTGCTCCTACTTATCTATTCGGCATTAAAATAAGAAAAACAGGACAATTTTGCCCTGCAAGAGAAATATATCCTCGACTTTCTTTTAAGCCGTTTTTTCTGTCTTCAGCCGATAAACTTTTCTCGGCTTCTTCTTTGGCACGCGCTTGACGCCAGCTTCTTCTAGATATTCTCCAAATTTAACTAGAAAATTATTGCTGACAATAGGTCGTCTAGGCGAGATGAGATTAACCAGCTCAGTCCCTTCATAGACAGTAAACGGTGATTCCAGCAGATGGAGAAAAGTTGGATTCCAGTCCAGTCGACCCTGAATCCGTTTAATAGATTCTAGCAGGATTTGGTAGTGGTCAAAGGCAAAGTCCTCTGCTGTCAAAAGCTGTTCACCATCCCTAAAGCTCCTTGTCTTAAAGTCCACATCAAGAAAGGTGACTTCTTTAGCATCATCGCCAGCTTGTACTTGATCTACTGCTATAGCCGGAAGATAAACCAAGTGGGAAATAGTAATGACCCAACCACGTGGATCACGTCCTGGTGTAGAAACCGTCATCAGTTGTTCCACCTTTTCCAGCGGTATCTCAAGCCCCACCTCTTCTTTGACTTCCCGAATGCAGGCTTGATAGGCATCCTCATTTTTGTCCACAAAGCCTCCGACTAGGGCATATTTATTTTGATAAGGATGGGCCTTGCGCTTGATGACCAAGAGTTTTATCTGACCTTCCACGAAGCAGTATGCCACCATATCTGCTGTTACACTCGGGGTCTCATATTTTGGCAAATCCTGAGTCTTGTACCATTCCAAAAAGGCGGATTCATCCGCCATTGTTTCATAATATTCTTTTTCTGTCATACCAGATGGAATAGCCTGTTTGGTCATAAGTATCTTATCCTTTTCTATCAAAAATCCTCCAAATCTTGCTCTAAGCTTTCTTCACTGCCTTGGTCCACTGATACCACCCGACGATACTATTGAGGGTATAGACCCAGTACATGGCCTGGATATGGAGATTGCTACCCCACCAGAGATAGATACTGAAGAGATTGGTCGCAATCCAGAAAATCCACTGCTCGCGGTAGAGGCCAGTCATGAGAAGCTGACCGATACCATTAGTCGCATCTGTCACACTATCGCGGAAAGGCCGGTGACTATGAATGCTCTTATAGGCAAAGCCCATACCAATCCAAATCAAAGCCGTCAAGGCCAGATATTTAAGCCAGCCACGCCAGTCTAACTTCTTAGCTTCAAAATGAGAAGGTTCTTCCTTATCTTGTTCATTGACCCGATTGGACAGCCAAGTATAAAGACCAATCGGCTGCATGATAAAGAAGTAGACCGTTGTCAGAACTTCGCCATAGAAGCTAGCATTGAAAGACAATATGAGGTAAATTGCGGAATTTACAGCCCCAAAAAGGTAGTTGCTAGCCCGACCCTCAGCTACTAGGATGACACAGACGATGCCTGTCCAGGAAGCAAAGAGTCCTAGCCAATCATGCTTCGCCTGGCCACTGGTAAACTCCAGAATGAAAGGCAGACTGGAAAGAGCAAGTAAGTAGAGCCATTGAGCCAAGCTACGGCCACCAAATAGGTCCTGCCAGAGCAATTTTGCAATCCCATTAATGCCCTGCTTTTTAGCTGCGGCACAGACATTACGGAAATTCCGAGCAAAGGTTTGAGTTTTTTGTTTCAGTCCTGCGCAGAGAGCTTCAGGAGAGAGTTTTTGATTTTTTATTTCCATTCTATTCTACCACTTTCTTTTTTAATCCGCTTGATAAATCTTGTTGATTGCTTCCTTGGCTGCTTGATAATTGTCAAAATAACTGCCAGCCAGATAGACTGTCGGATGATCAGGCAAGTACTGATCTTTCAGCTTTTTCAGATAGCTTGAAAAATCACTGCGGATAGCCTCGTCTGCCATGCTCATATCGCGAAAGCCATCATTGACATAGGTCCCGACTGGCTCAGCAAAGAGAATCAAATCCCATTTTTCCTTGGACAAGATGCTGACAAAGAGATTGTCAAAGGTATCTGTTTCCTCGTCTTGAACTGGACTTTCTTTCAGATAGTAATCATAGTAAGCCTTGGTTACCAGTGAATTTGTATCAGCCACTACCAGACCACGGTTAGCGCTGCTGTCAATGAGGCGAGAAGTCTGAGCATATTGTCCTAAGAGCAGATAGTAGTAGTCTTTAGGGGTCAGTTCATCATCTCGCACATTATTTTGGATCTGGTATTCTCGAGCATATTCTAGGCTAACTGGAGCATCATAGTAGCGTGCCAAATCTTTGGCCAAGGTCGTTTTACCATTGCTGGCGCTACCCATAATCAGCACTTTCTTGGTGAAATGCCGACGGAAAGGTTGGGCCATATATTTCCAATAATGGCTAGGGTTTTCTCGAATCATGGTAGCGGAAATCCCAACATGACGCTCTTCCAAACAGGTTTCAAAACCACGCTTTGCCAGCTCTGCCTGATAATCAGCCTCTCCGACAAAGAAAATCAGTTCCTCGCCTTCTGCATCATAGCCCACCAACTCTAATAAGGCCGGCAACCACTGGTTCCAACCCAGAGGATAGCGAGGAAAGGACGTTTCGTCCAGTTTGTAAACCTGAGTTAATTCATCATCTGCGAAAGTCTCCCGCGTATAGCGGAAACGCTTCTGCAGAGACAGGCCTACTTCCTCCCCACGGTCACCTTGATAACCAGAAACCACCACGCGCACCTTGTCGTAAGAACGCTTCGCCTTCTGAATCAAATCAATATGTCCCTGATGCAAGGGAGCAAAGGTTCCAAAGACGATTGCAATTTTTTCTTTCATAGTTTCACCTTTTTATTGTTTTTTATATTTTTATTTTTTCTATGTTTTTATTATAAATTATATTTTTATTTTGTCAATAGTTTTTATAAAAATTTATAAAAATATTTTTAAACTGAAATTTTAAAGCTAAAATTGAAAAAGCCCTGACTATTGTTATATCAGAGCTTTTCCTGTATTTTTTAGAATTGGTCAGTATAAATACTGTGATTTCATTTGGACTTTATACTATATCAAACTTCAACTGACCTGCCTTAACCCCCACTTTCAAGGTCTGACCAGCTTGTAAATCACCAGTTAATAGCAGTTCTGCTAGTTTGTCTTCAACTTTGGTTTGCAGAGTCCTACGAAGAGGTCTAGCCCCCATTTCTACATCATATCCTTCTTTAGCTAGTAGTTTCAAGGCACTGGCTTGAAATTTTAGTTGGATATTCTTTTCAGCTAGACTGGCAACCAGAGGTTTAACCATCACTTTTACAACCTCCTGCATATGGTCTGCTGACAAGCTATGGAAGACGACTTTTTCATCAATCCGGTTAATAAATTCTGGACGGTATGTCTTTTTGAGCTCTTCTAACATTCGTTTTTCCATATTTGCATGATCCAAGCGAATGTCGCGCGCTCCAAAGCCGACCGTCTTATCATCACGCAAACTGGTTGCTCCTAGATTGCTGGTCATGATAATAATCGTATTTGAAAAATCAATCTTTCGTCCCTTACTATCAGTCAATACACCATCATCTAAAACCTGCAGAAGGACATTGAAAATATCCGGATGGGCTTTTTCAACTTCGTCAAATAAGAGGACGGAATATGGTCGGTTGCGAACTTTCTCTGTTAATTCGCCTCCTTCTTCATAGCCGACGTAGCCTGGAGGCGCTCCATTGAGACGACTAGCTGCAAATTTCTCCATGTATTCACTCATATCAAAACGAATGAGAGCTGATTCGTCGTCAAAGAGGGTTTCTGCCAGGGCCTTAGCCAACTCAGTCTTACCAACCCCAGTTGGACCCAAGAACATAAAGGAACCAATCGGTCGCTTATTCGCTCGAATACCTGACTGATTACGACGAATTGCACGACTAATAGCTGATATAGCTTCATCTTGGCCAATCACCCGCTTATGCAATTCTTCTTCTAAGTGCAAATATTTTTTAGCATCTGTCTGAGTCAATTTTTGGACTGGAATACCAGACAGGCGACTGAGAGTTGTCAAAATGTCTGTTTCCTCTACCTTCAAATTACTTGATAGAGGTTGATTTTCTTCCTTGATCAAGCGACCAAGCTTATTGAACTGACCAGCTATAATTGCTCGATCTGCTGGGCTCAAATCCTCTTGCGCATGACTCTGAGCCCCATTGTTACGCACTGTAGCACTCGCTTCATCTAACAGATCTATTGCTGAATCCGGCAGATGCTTGCTTGTCAAATAACGATGAGCATATTTCACAGCTATTTCAATTGCTTGATCTGTAATCGTTACCTTATGATGGGCTTCATAGTTTTCTTTTAGCCCCTTAAGGATAGCAATACTGTCAGCCACACTTGGTTCTTCAATACTGATCTTAGCAAAGCGCCGAGATAGAGCAGCGTCTTTTTCAATATGCTTTTGGTATTCTTCTTGAGTTGTAGCTCCTATCGTACGCAGTGTTCCGCGAGCCAGAGCAGGTTTAAGGATATTCGCAGCATCCATCGTAGAGTCAATACCGCTACCAGACCCCATAATAGTATGAAGCTCATCGATAAAGAGGATGACCTTACCATCTTTCTCAATATCGTCAATGATATTGTTCATACGCTCTTCAAAATCCCCACGGAAACGAGTCCCTGCCACTACATTCATTAAATCAAGCTCTAGAACCCGCATTTTGGCTAGTTCGTGCGGAACTTGACCAGAAGCTACACGCTGGGCCAAACCGAGAGCTAGAGCAGTTTTACCAACTCCAGCATCCCCAACCAAAACAGGATTATTCTTCGTCTTGCGACTGAGAACCTGAATCATCCGAGAGATTTCCTGATCTCGACCAACAACAGGCTCTAGCTGACCTGAACGAGCTAATTCCGTCAAGTCTCGTGTGTAATCTTCTAGACCACCACTCTGAGTAGGTGGCATCCCCATCATGTTTGCCATGTTTTGCTTGGCTTGATTAAAACCTTTATGAAGACTGCGGATTGCTTTTAAATCATTCTTAGTCCAGCCAGACTTTTGTTCCAGGTTTCTCCGCAAATCATTAATACGCAAGACTCCTTCTTTGTCTTCATAACTAAAGCCGACAAATTCTAAAATACGAGTTGCTAGGGTTCCTCTGTCGCTGATGATAGCGTATAAGATATGTTCAGTTCCGACTTCCTTTGCGTGAGTAGCTTCGGCTATAGCTTTTGCCTCCTTAAAAAGAGTCGTCAAGCGATGAGAAAAAGGCAGGATACTAAATTGCCCTTCCTTCTGATAAGACTTTCCTACTACATGGTAAGCAGCATCCTCAAAATGATCGATTTCCAGCGGATAATCGTTTAAAACTGAGCCTGCTACGCTGTACGGATAATTAGAAAAAGCAATCAAGAGATGCCATGACTCTAAATACTCAGATTCAAAATGGCTAGCCAATTGCTGGGCTTCTTCTATACTAACAATCAAGGCTTTTGAATATTTCATTTCGATTTAAGTTCCTTTTCTATCAAGTTGCTGTAATACTTTCTTTAACATACGAGCGCGAATTATTGGAGCATCTACTCCTAAAACACAATCAGATGATATAGCCAAAAGAAGGTTGCCTTCACGTTCCGACATAATTCTTTCATCAAACAAGAGTTGAATAATATCTGTAAAGAACTGTTGGCTCACTTGCTCTCCAATACGATCGAACAACTCACATATCATCTGATGGCGATCAGAAAACTCAACCTTTCCGATTCGAATGTAGCCACCGCCACCTCGCTTACTTTCGACAACGTAGCCCCGGCTTTCAGTAAAGCGCGTCTTAATCACATAATTAATTTGACTGGGAACGACCTGGAAGACATCAGCCAACTCGCTCCGCTTCAACTCAACCATACCTGCCTGCTCTAAAATTGCTTTAATATAGGCTTCGATATTATCTGAAGTATTCTTACCGCTCATGATCTTCCTTTCTAGTCAATCTTATTATTTTTAATCGCTCTTTCATTAAACATTAGACACTGATTTCTAGCTTCACAAAAGCATCTTTGACATTGACTATCTTTGACTAACATTATACCGAAAAAGTCCTTATTTTGAAAGGAAAAGGGATGGTAAAAGGTCTGATAATTCAAACTAGTGAAAAAGCTTTAAAAAAGAGCAGATTCTCGATTGTAACCGCTTGCAATTAACTTTTAAAGCGTTATAATATAGGTGGAAATGTACAGAAAGAATAGGTACCTTACCTATTCACAATTATCTCAAAAGGAGGATTGTCCAATGACGCTAGATTGGCTCACTTATACTCGCCACGTGCTCACTTGGTTGCTTTCAACCTTGTTCCTATACACAGTATTTTCTGCCCATTATGTCAATGTCCAGATTGCCATATTGGTTGCCTGCTTCTTTATCCCCTTCTTATTTGAACAGGCCAAGATGAAACAGAAAACAAAGTGGACTCTTAATCTACTCATTACACTCGCTACTGTGATAGGAATCCTATTCACTCAGAAGTTTAGAATTACTTTTACCTATTCTCAAATTACTCATCTCTTAATTTTTGGTATTCTTCTAATTTTTATTGATGCTGTGATTTCACATAGCAACTTGATGAGAAGAGTGGCTAAATAGCATAAACAATACTAAAAAGCTTTTGACTGATACAAGAGCTCAGGCTTATAAAGATAAAAACGGGACAAAATCAATCTTGTCCCGTTCTTTTTATGATAGTAGATTCTTAGTTTTGTCCAAGAGCTGCTGCCATTGTTGCTGCAACTTCTGATTCAAAGTCATTAGCAGCTTTCTCGATACCTTCACCAACTTCAAAGCGAGCGAACTCAACTACTGAAGCATTTACTGATTCAAGGTAAGCTTCAACTGTCTTGCTGTCATCCATGATGTACACTTGTGCAAGAAGTGTGTATGCTTGGTCAACTTTAGTGTTGTCAAGCATGAAGCGATCCATTTTACCTGGGATGATCTTGTCCCAGATCTTTTCTGGTTTACCTTCAGCAGCCAACTCAGCCTTGATGTCTTCTTCAGCTTGAGCAACAACTGCATCAGTCAATTGAGCTTTTGATCCATACTTCAAGTGCGGAAGAGCTGGTTTACCAACCATTGCGCGGCTTTCGTTATCTTGATCAATAGCATGGTTCAATTGTGCTAATTCATCTTTAACAAATTGCTCATCCAATTCTTTGTATGAAAGAACTGTTGGTTTCATCGCAGCGATATGCATAGAAATTTGTTTAGCAAGAGCTTCGTCTCCGCCTTCGACAACAGAGATAACACCGATACGGCCACCATTGTGTTGGTAAGCACCGAAGTGTTGTGCATCTGTTTTTTCGATCAAAGCAAAGCGACGGAATGAGATTTTTTCTCCGATAGTTGCAGTTGCAGATACGTATGCAGCTTCAAGAGTTTCACCTGAAGGCATTGTCAAAGCAAGTGCTTCTTCGTTGTTAGCTGGTTTGCCTTCAGCGATTACTTTCGCAGTTGCATTTACCAAATCAACAAATTGAGCATTTTTTGCAACGAAGTCCGTTTCAGCGTTTACTTCAACTACTGCTGCAACATTACCGTTTACATAAACACCTGTCAAACCTTCAGCAGCAACACGGTCAGCCTTCTTAGCTGCTTTTGCCATACCTTTTTCGCGAAGCAATTCAATCGCTTTTTCGATGTCACCTTCAACTTCAACCAATGCTTTCTTAGCGTCCATGACACCAGCACCTGATTTTTCACGCAACTCTTTAACAAGTTTAGCTGTAATTTCTGCCATTTTGATTCTCCTATATTTTTTAAAAATAGGAGGGCCGGGCTAAGCCCCGCCCTCCTAGGTAATTACTAATTATTTGAATTAAGCGTTATCGCCTTCTACAACTTCAACGATTTCTTCGATTGAGTCTGCTTGAGTTTCAGTTGCAGCCAATTCAGCTTCTACTGACTCAACACTGTCTTCACCTTGACGACCTTCGATAATAGCGTCAGCCATTTTCGCAGTAATCAATTTAACAGCGCGGATAGCGTCATCGTTAGAAGGAATGATTACATCGATGTCGTCTGGATCTGTGTTTGTGTCAACCATCGCAACCACTGGGATACCAAGCTTCTTAGCTTCTTTAACAGCGATTTGCTCTTTATGTGGGTCAACTACGTACATTACATCTGGGATGCGTGGCATTTCTTCGATACCACCCAAGAATTTTTCAAGACGTGCACGTTGTTTGTTAAGAAGAGCTACTTCTTTCTTAGGAAGAACTTCGAAAGTTCCGTCTTCTTCCATACGTTTGATTTCTTTCAAACGAGCTACACGTTTTTGGATAGTAGACCAGTTTGTAAGAGTTCCACCCAACCAACGGTGGTTGATGTAGTATTGACCAGCGCGTTCTGCTTCATCTTTTACAGCTTCAGCAGCTTGCTTTTTAGTACCAACAAACAAGATGATTGCATCGTTTGCAGCTGCATCACGGATGAAATCATATGCTTGGTCTGCATATTTTACAGTTTGTTGCAAGTCAATAACGTGGATACCGTTACGCTCTGTGAAGATGTACTTAGCCATCTTAGGGTTCCAGCGACGAGTTTGGTGACCAAAGTGAACACCAGCCTCAAGAAGTTGTTTCATTGAAATTACTGCCATGAGTAAATTCTCCTTTTTGTTTTTTTCCTCTTTTAGATTTCAGCTCGCAGGACAACCCAAGGGCAACAGTCCCACAATTCATCTAAAATGAGTATTTTGCCATTTGCACGGCATCTATTATGATAACAGAATTTCAAGGATTTGACAAGCTCTTTTGCTTTATTTTTCCTCGAAAACCTTGATTTTATCAGCATTTATTTTTCTAGTTTTCAGTATTATTTCATTTTCTTAGAATCAAGTGTATTGACGAAAGTCCTTTTTTAAGGTAAAATAGTAAAGGTTGAGGCGGTATAGCCAAGTGGTAAGGCACGGCTCTGCAAAAGCTTGATCGTCGGTTCAAATCCGTCTACCGCCTTATATAACCTGATTTATCAGGAAGCATCTGAACACAAAGCTCGTAAGATCGGGCTTTTTTCTTTCCCTTTAATGCTAAGATTTTGAGTCTAACTATTACGTTAGGATTCAAAAAGAGGCTGAGATATTATCTCAGCCTCTTTTCTATTTAACATTTGCTGGTCCCTGTTTTTAGAAAAGCAACGGGAGATTAAGCACAAATGCCTTATATTTTTTCAACCTAATTCTTAGTGTTTTTTACGACGGAAGTTAAAGAAGGCCGTTACACTTGCAAGAACAAGTCCTAATAGAGCCACAAGGCCATTTGCATGTTCACCAGTGTTTGGAAGGTTCTTCTTCTCTTCTGCGTTTCTATTTACTCTAGAGTATTGAGGTTGTTGTGGACGGTCTGTTTGACCTGATTGACTACTTGTAGCAGCATCTGATCCTGGTTTCGCTTGATCTTTAGGATCTTGAACTTTACCAGTTGAATCCTTTTGACCTTGTCCTTTAGAATCTTGAGCTTTGTCTGATGGATCTTTTTGATCTTGACTAGCATTTGATTGGCTGCTACCAGATTCCTTAGTACCAATTTCAACTACTTGAGTGATTGGTGTTTTCGTAATCTGTTCGTCTCTGACAACTCGGCTTGTTTCAACACCATTTGTCTTAGTAATTGTGTAGACAACAGTCTTTTCACCATCAACACCAGCAATCTTGATCCGTTTTGTTCCTTTTGGAAGATCTGGATTGCTTAAAGTGATAGTGCCATGGTAAATAACTTGAGTTTCAGTCACGTTTTCAGTTGTAACAACTGGAGCAGTAGCTTTCTTAGTACCTACTTCAACAACTTCATCAACTGCTGGAGTTGTGATAGTGTTGGATTTCTCTACACGACCTGTTTCAACACCGTCTGCGTAGGTTACTGTGTAAACAATGGTACGAACACCCTTCTTACCTGAAGTTGTCACATTGCGGACACCTTCTGGAAGGGCTGGATTTGGAACTTCTTTGACTTGGAAGTCTACTTCTTCAGTCTTAGTTTCTTCCTTAGTGGTAATGACTGGACCAGTACCTTCTTCGATGACTTCGTCAACTGCTGGTTTTGTCACGGTTTCTGACTTCTTAACCTTGCTAACTTCTTGGCCATCAGCTTTCGTAACAGTATAAGTTACTTCCTTCTCTCCATCTACACCTTGAACTTTTACGTTTCTTGTGCCTTTTGGTAAAGCTGGATTTTGCACTGTAGAGCTACCATGTTTGATAACTTCTTTTTCTACTACTTCTTCAGTTGTAGTAACTACGCCTTTCTTAGTACCTACTTCAACGACTTCATCAACTGCTGGAGTTGTGATTTCGTTTG
>NZ_KZ672791.1:0-244 GCF_001811085.1 Streptococcus sp. HMSC062B01 | reverse complement strand
CCGTTCCCTTCAGCCGGACTTGGGTAATCCTCCAGTATACAAAAAAACATGGACCTTGTAGGACTTGAACCTACGACCACTCGGTTATGAGCCGAGAGCTCTAACCAGCTGAGCTAAAGGTCCAACAAGATCATTATAGCGGCGAAGGGGATCGAACCCCCGACCTCCCGGGTATGAACCGGACGCTCTAGCCAGCTGAGCTACACCGCCATACAATCGGGAAGACAGGATTCGAACCTGCGAC
>NZ_KZ672790.1:0-223 GCF_001811085.1 Streptococcus sp. HMSC062B01 | reverse complement strand
CTGCCATCTTTCAAGTTTGTTTGGTCTGCTGGAAGCAAGACTTTAACTTCTTGTGGAAGTTCTTTACCTGGAGTTCCGCTGACAAACTCGTGAACCACTTTATGAGTCACTGTTGGAACTGGAGTTGCTGTAAATTCCCATGTACCTATAAACTTAACATCTGATCCATTAATTGTTTCCGATGTCTTATCGTAGGACTTGAAGCTCCATGTGCCTTCTGCTG
>NZ_KZ672789.1:0-269 GCF_001811085.1 Streptococcus sp. HMSC062B01 | reverse complement strand
ACTTCATCAACTGCTGGAGTTGTGATTTCGTTTGATTTCACTACACGACCTGTTTCTTTGCCGTCAGTGTAGGTTACTGTCTCAACGATTGTACGAACACCTTTTTTACCTGGAGTTGTTACATTGCGGACACCTTCTGGAAGGGCTGGATTTGGAACTTCTTTGACTTGGAAATCTACTTCTTCTGTCTTAGTTTCTTCCTTAGTGGTAACAACTGGAGCTTTCTTAGTTCCTACTTCAACAACTTCATCAACTGCTGGAGTTGTGAT